>CAYGWT010000062.1:0-10528 GCA_964353625.1 uncultured Candidatus Bathyarchaeia archaeon
CGATCACAAACCAATTCATCAGGACGCCGATCAGCGAGGGAGGAACTCCGAGAAGTCCAGGAGCACCGCGCTGTTCGGCTCAGCTAGTGCTACGCATTGTCACTTCGGAAGTGACTGTTGTCGACGTGCGTGGAGTAGGAGCGGACAACGCTGCACCTCGGCCGTTCAAGTGCCAATTAATATTTAATAAGACTTGCTTAGGGTGGCGACGCATTCTCTGATCCGCTGACGAGTGTGAATCACAGTTGAGCAAGCCTCGTCACTATCGTAGAGCACAGGGAATGACACTCAACGAAGAAGAATGCAGCCCAACGTAGCTGGGTGCGAGAAAAATGCTTTACACTGCCCGATTGCTGCCTTGGCGCGCCGGTTAGTTGCCAAAGGGCGTGTGGACTCTAAGCGCTTCTCGACTATGTTATTCCGTGAGGGGCTTCGCTCTCGTCATTAGCGCCCGGCGTTTCTTCTTCGACGCTCCAAGCCCTCTCGATCCCTTTGCGGCGATGGATGAACAGTTTGATGCCACGTATCACGTACGCGAGGAATACCTGTTCTTGATGGTAGGTTCTTTTGAGGATTGCCTCTCTAGACGAGAATGCCGCCTTCAATTCCTCCAGCTCCTTCTTCGGCGAGAAGAATGCGTAGACCGGGACTCCAACAGCCAACAAGGCTAGTGAGACGAGAATCTGTTGCTCGGTAACTTGCATCATCAACACGAGGGAGAAGATGACTGTAAGCACTGGGATCAGAAGCTTCCCTGCCTGTCTCTCAGTTAGTCTAGGATGCTTTCTCTCCAAGAGGTACGTCGAGATGCCCGTTGCGAGATATGTGAACGATAGAAGGAAGACGGAGCTGTTGATCAACGCCGATAGCGTGCCAAGCACGCTTGCGATAAAGGCTGTGGAACACAACAAAGCCAGCCCAATGTAGGGCGTGTGAAAAGAACTGTGCAACTTGCTGAAGAGCTGGGGAAGTAAGCCGTCGGTCGACATGGCAAAAGCCAATCGAGATGTCCCTATTGTTCCTGACTCATCAGCTCCCATTATCGAGACCAACGCTCCAACACCCACGATTATACTACCAATCCGTGCCAAACTAAATGATAGACTGAACACGTTCGCACCCGCCACAGTCAATGGAGCTGGTGAAGACGAGAGCGTCGCTTGATCGACAGCCCCAACTATCACGAAGTTTGTGACGAGATAGACGCAAGTGACAATCATCATGCCCACCGTGATGGCTTTGGGAATGGTTCGCCTTGGGTTCTGTATTTCGTCAGCGGGCAAAGTGCAAAGCTCGAAACCGGCATAGGCCCAAAAGATTAGCACCAGTGCTTGTCCGGCGTTTCGTAGATCGCCCTTGACAAAAGGTTGGAAGTTAGAGAATGCAAGCTCGGGGCGTAATCCCATGAACAACAATCCTGACACCATCAAGAGGAGGAGTGGGCCGAGTTTCCCCAGTGTCAAGATATCATTGAATTTGCCCGCCGACTTAACCCCGACTACGTTCGTTATGAATATAATTGCGATGAATAGTCCTTTCAACAGGATTTGAGAAAACGCATCCAAGTTTGGAATGAATGCCAGAAAGTACTGAGTGAAGGCTACTGGGAAGACTGCTAGGGAGAACCACTCAGCGAGCAGAAGCGCCCAACCAACGAGGAATCCAGGGAACGGACCGCCCACATTCTTTGTATACGCGTATGGTCCGCCAACTCTTGGCAAAATAGTGGCACAGTGGGAGAAAGAGAGAGCGATCACAATCGCCATGACGCCCGCGATTAACCAAAGCACAAGCGACGCCGGGCCGACGAGCCTCGCGCCGAGCGCCGCTGCCACATATATGTCAGCTCCAATGATGGAGCCAACCACGAGATTCGTAACGTCAAAAGTATTCAGCTGTCGTGTTAGACTGATTTTGCCACCCAAACCATTCCACTCGGCGCCGGCAAGTAACCAAGTAGGTATCAATGTGTCGCTACTAAAGTACCGGATTCTATTGTATAAGAATCTACAAAGCAAACAGGCGTGGCGGGCCACGAATGTATTTGTACTTGTTATGTCAGGATACAGTCTCCAGCATGATGTACTATGAACTCTCGACCGATGAATCAGCACCAATCCGGTGAGTATCACACATGAGATCAAAGCTGCGAACCGAGATCAAGCCTGAACGCCCTTGCATGGTTACGGGATTGCCTGGAGCCGCGGGCGTCGCGAAACTATCAGCTGACTACCTCGTCAAACAACTCGGCGGGGAGCTATTCGAGGAATTGTATTCGGACGCTTTTCCACCACATGTTCTAATAAAGAAAGACGGAACCGTCGAACTCCTGAGGAACGAACTCTACTACTGCAAGAACGCCAAGTCCAAGAATGATCTCATAGTCTTCACCGGCAACACGCAAGCCGTCTCCTCCGAAGGCCAGTACGAAGTCGCCAACGAAACCATATCCCGCGCAAAGAAGCTTGGCGTTGTGAAGCTATTCGCGACCGCCGCCTACGTTGTTGAGAAACCAGTAGAAACACCAACAGTTCACGGTGCGGCCAGTGACACTGGTCTGATTGAGGAATTGAAACAGTTCGGCGTGGTTCCGATAGATACTGGCAGCATCACCGGCACAAATGGGCTGCTGTTTGGGCTTGCGAGTCTTCAGAACATTCCAAGCGTATGTCTGCTTAGTGAGACTCCTGCTTACACAACGCCGACTGGGCGTTTTGTGGTCGACGCAAAGGCCACGAAAGCGTTGCTGGAGGTGTTGACGAAGATGCTAGGCATCGATGTGGACATGAAACCTTTGGACGATGAGGCGAAGCTGAGCGAGGAGTTCATCCGACGAATGGAAGAGATCGAACAACGAACAATTGACGAAGTCCGCAAAGCTGCGGCGTCACGCGCACCTAAGGAGCAAATGTACACCTAACGGTAGCTGCGATGGCGTGTGCCTGGAGGAATCTGGAATGACTGAGCTCGTTGGAATAGTTGCGTCACGGGGTATGCGGTCGATCGGAATAGTCGCAATCGACTATCTGATCAAGAAGCTCCAACCGAAGCTGATTGATGAGCTGTACTCTACGCATTTTCCGCTAATCCACGAGACGCGACCCTCCTACGCTGCACATCCAGACTACCCGGGCACACCAGGCATCTGGCTACAGAAGATCGGTGCAGCACTTCCGAGGATCGAATTCTACCTCTCTGACTCGCCTCGGCTTCTGCTGACAAGGGGGTATCATGCGAACTTTCAGGGACAGTACGAGGTCGCCGAGCAGGTCTTGGATATCTATGAGACGCACAGCGTGAAACGACTATTCGTGTTAGCTGGATACGGGGTGGGCGAGGGAGATGTATGCTGCGCCGCAACCGACCCTGAACTCGTAGAAGAGCTCAAGAAACATGACATCGGAACCGGCTACGAGGGGCCGTTCATGGGCTTCTCAGGTCTTGTTCTCGGGCTCGCGAAGCTCCGAGCCATACAGGGAGTATGCTTGTTCGGTAGAAGCCAGCCAAGCGTCGAGGATCCCGAATATCCAGACCCAAGGGCTGCGAAGAAAGTCTTGGAAACGCTCAGTCGAGTTCTTGATCTCAACCTTGACCTTTCAGGATTCGATGAAACCAAAGCAAGCCAACCAGAGTCGGCCGTAATTGGCTCGTAGCTCGATGGAGAAGTCCGGCTTCAACCTGGTTTATTGAACCCGATTGCTCGCATGACGTTCATGTCGAGGGGACCATGTGTCGAATCTGGGTCGCCTCATACCCTCAGCTTGGCGGCGAGGTTTTGGCGAGTCTGACATAGTTCAATCTGAGATCGGCCACAAGCCCTTCCAGTCGCCGTTTCTCATCCTCAGGTAGGTGAGGCTGAAGCTTCTCCGCTAGAAAACCAGTGGTGTCAATTGCGACGCGAGCCTGGTCAAAGTCTGCCTGGACCTTGTCAGTTCCAGGTTTTGCTCTGAGACCCATAGTCTGCCACGCCTTCTCGGCGAGTATCCCGAGAAACAGGCCAAGTAGCGAGTACGTGTCGAGCGATCCAATATCCATCATCTCCGGCGGTCGGTTCTTTGCATCATGATTTTCTTCACTCATCGGCAGACACTCACAATGGGTAACTGTTCAGTTATCGAGCAGAAATCTAGAGTTCTGATGGATTAACGTTTTCGGCCAAGTCTCTTCTGAGAATAGGGCAAATCTGGCGCTCGTTTTCTGCGGTTGGTACTGCGAGCCGAATCTGTGATATTCAGCAAAATCAATATGCTAGTCACGCCCTGGGCAAGAAATGGGTTGACACGCCATGAGCGCCCCGGATGATTACATTCTCGAAGTCTCGGGCCTATGCGTGAAGGCTCAGGGTCAGACTATTCTTGACGACATCAGTTTCAAGGTCAGGCGAGGCACGACTCTGGCAATTGTGGGACCAAACGGCGGAGGCAAGACGATGCTCTTCAGGGCACTGCTAAAGCTTGTCCCCTATACTGGCGAGATCAAATGGGCACAGGGCGTGAGGATAGGCTATGTGCCCCAGAAACTCTCTGTAACTGACATACCGATTTCCGTCAGGGAATTCCTATCATTCAGAAGATCTTCCGGCATCGAGAAATCCCTTCAAGCCGTCGGTCTGGATCCCAAGACTGTCTCAGACAAAGCGTTGGGAGTCTTGTCGGGTGGCCAACTGCAGAGAGTACTCATTGCATGGGCTGTCATCGACGAGCCAAACGTTCTCCTGTTCGACGAGCCAACCACTGGTGTTGACTTGGACAGTGAAGAGGCTGTCTACGAGATGCTGAACACACTGGAACATGAGCATGGAATCACGGTGCTTCTGATATCCCACGATGCGCACGTGATCAGAGACTACTCAGAACACATGCTAGCCTTAAACAGGAAGGTAATCTGCTACGATGAATCTGACGAGATAACTAAGCCTTCAGTTCTCCACGCGATCTACGGTCCCGGGACTTCGTTGAAGCGACGCAAAGAGAGGAAGCGGCCACAGTGACATCGGCTTTAGTTCTCAGTCTGACGATTGGCATCTTCGTTGGCCTGTCAGCTGGCTACCTAGGTTCGCTAATGGTGCTGAAGAGGATGGCACTTGTCGGCGATGCACTATCGCATGTTGCCCTACCCGGCCTCGCATTAGGTATCCTATATCACTTCAACCCGTTCATCGGGGCTTTCGCATTCCTCTTTGGCTGTGCGCTCGTAGTATGGCACGTTGAGAGAATTACGAGGCTATCTATCGAAACGATCGTTGGCGCTATGTTCACGCTGGCACTGGCGGTCGGAATACTGATAATTCCACAACCAGATCTGCTTGAAGCTCTTTTCGGCGATATCACCAAGGTTACGCTGATAGATGCTGCTGTGGCAGTGATCGTGGGCACCTTTGCTGTACTGGTCACGAGGGCGGTCTACAAGAAACTGGTCCTCGGTATGATCTCCGAGGAACTCGCCATATCAAGCGGCATAAATGTCGCTAAGACGAATCTCGTGTATCTTCTACTTGTGTCACTCGTGGTCGCAATAGGAATCAAGATCGCCGGAAGCCTCTTGGTGGGCTTTCTAGTAATAGTGCCAGCCGCAACCGCAAAGAACGTCAGTTCAAGCCTCTTCAGATACGCTGTGCTGAGCTCGACCTTCGGCATAATCAGCTCGTTCTCAGGGGTTCTATTGGCTGATACTCTCACGTTGCCATCCGGACCGTTGGTCGTACTGTCAGGTGTCGTAGTGTTCATGACAACCGTTGTGATGAAGTGGATTTCGGCGAGCATTCGTCGCTGAACCGGTGCTGCCTGATTACGAATGGTCTTTCCGAGTATCCCTCATTCATGTTATGCCAAAGTGGGCCGGACGAATTCGCTTGTCAGGATTCTTTGGAGTCTTCGATCTCCAAGGGACAGCCAGCTCCGCACACGGGTAACTCAGTACAATCCTCGCAATCTTTGGGGGCGTACTCGTGGGATCTCAGTTGCTTGGATAGTGGATGGTTCCAGATTACTTTCCAGTCGGTTTCTAGGAATTTGCCGAGGCTTTGGAAGTAGCTCTGGCATGGGTACACGTCGCCTGTGGGCCCTATACCCATGTTCATCCCGCTTGCTGTGCAGCTCTTCACTCCCAGTCCCAGACTGACCGGGTTGAGTTCACAGTACCGCGTAGGCGTGTACCAAAGGAAGCCCATGATCAAATGAGAAGCCTTCTCCTGCACCTTTGCGAGAAGGATCTTCAGTTCACCTGGCTTCAGCGCGTTGTCTTCGGCAAATGAGGGCCCTTTGCCTGAGTGTATCAGGCCGTTGCATCCGAACGCTTTCACGCCTAAGCTGTTCACAAAGTCCAGTGTCTCGAGGAAACCCGCTGCGTTGAGTTTGGTTAGTGTTGTGTTGGTTGTTGTGTAGATCGTTGTTGGAATCAAGTTTCTGATTCCTTCAATCGTCTCTTGCCAGCTTCCCTTGGATTCTGTCATCTGGTCGTGGATCTCAGGATTGCTCGACTCAAGCGTGACTTGGGCAAAGTCGAGACCAGCCTTTTCGAGGATGGAGACGAAGTCTCTGTCTTTGAGCCTACGTCCGTTGGTCACGAGACCTGTGACGATCCCGATCTTCTGTGCATGCGCGATGAGTTCATGTAGATCTTCGCGAAGCGTAGGCTCGCCGCCGGTGAATGTAGCTATGAAGATGCCCAGCTCCTTCATCTTGTTTAGTACGCGTTTCCAATTTTCGGTGTTCATCTCCTCAGTCTTGTGTGGTCCTCCGACGTAGCAGTGGAGGCAATCGTTCTGGCATCGGAACGTCAGTGCCAGATCCATTCTGATCGGGGCTGAGAGATCTTGGCTGAAGGGCTCAACTTTCTCTACGCCTAGGTATGATATTGGGCAGACCTCTTGCGTTTGTGCGAGTGTGCTAATCGCGTAGATCAGCCTCTCATGGTCTTTCCTTGCAGTATCTTCGCTGACTCTATACGTGCTCCGAATGTGATGAGCCGCTTTCTCAGTGGAGATGCCTTGCGTGAAATAATAGACGTGAGTCGCCGCCGTCTCGTTCAGGTATAGGACAGTCTTCGCATTTATCGCCAAGACGCCCTTTCCATCGCTCTCGACACGCAACTGAAGTGCCATGCGACTGAACTTGTCACGTCCACGGTAGTAGTAGAGTCCAGGTGGAGCGTGAGTCTTTCTCAGCCATGATGGAATTCGAATCCTTGATCTGCCATTAGTTCTCATCCTACTCCGCCTCCGCTTGCGCACGCACACGCACATGAGACACATGCACAGACGCAGGCGCACGATACACATGCACAGGCGCAATTCGCCCCATGATGAACGGGGTCTCTGGAAAGTTGCTTAGGTGGCGGTGCAGGCAGGATTGAATTCGTGAACTTCTCTAGACTCGCCACGAAATTGTTAGCAGTCTTCTCTATTGAAGTCGCAATATTGTTCGCAAACTCAGCTCCCGGAATCGTAGGCGGCGGATGTCCCACACTCGCGACTGGGTCATAAGTGGAATTCGGGTTGTATTGCGAGTAGCCGTACCAGTACCACCACCAGAACGGCATGGGTTGGAAATCGAATCCCTTGAAGGCGTTCTCACTTCTTCCTTTGAAGTTGTCGTCAAGCATGAGCCAGAGTAGATTCGCATCGAACATCTTCGATGCCACGTCGGCTGTTCCGGCTTTCTCAACTTGACCCCAAGCTTCCTCAGCGGTCTTCTTGTAGAACGCAATCGTGTCCTCTCTGCAGTATCCTGTCATTGTATTCTCAACGGCAGTTCTAACTCGCATGAATGCATCTGCAAGCGTTTTCTCATCTAGCCTCCCGCCGGACTGGATGGCTCTCAGGAAGTCCTTTTCGTAGTATCTCAGAGGCGTTTCAGTCGGTCGCGCTGGGTCTTTGAATCCCTCAGAGATCTGCAGTTTCAAGCTTGGCTGGGTCGAATTCACCCACACCGCGTGCTTCAGTAGGAGCCCATAGAGCATCATGACGACAACTCTAACGGCTGTAACCCCGAGCAGGTAGGATGCCTCAACGGCGGTGAAACCGCGTCTGATACCAAGAGTTTCCATTTGCATCTTCGGGGCAAGATAGTCACGCCGAACTCGCCTCACTGCAACAACTATGATGCCGATGACAACGACAAACAAGAAGGTGGATATGACGACGATATTCTCTGAGATAATACCTGCTTGCTTTGTCGTTTCGTAATGCTCGACGGCTGTCTCGGGAAATGAGACGCCGACCTGAAACTTCGTGCTGGGAGCAACATCTTTTCTCTCCCAGTAGACGACTAACCGTCCGCCTTCGTTCGGATCTGTAAAGGCATTATCCCAGTCGGGCGTTACTCTGATCTGATCCTGCGAGACCCCTGCCGGAAGCACCACCAGCACCCTGAGATCGCTGATCCCAACACTCCATGAAGTTGGGATCAACTGCAGTCCAACGTTGCCCGGGTTCATTTCATCTTTCCAGATCATATGGCCAACGTTAGTGGTCGCGGTGAATTCGGCGCTTTGACCATCAGTTATTGGTTCATACAAGTACACTCTCACCTTGTAATCCGACCCTTGAGTCGCGTCCTCAAACGTGAGCACATGGCCGGCGGCATCAACCGCTTCACCAAGCTTGAAGTCGCCGACCGGCTGGTCGAAGTACACATAGCTGATGCGGCCTTGATCGCAAACAATCCGTACCGCATACTGTAGATCAATGGTCCCGTCCGTGTTGACCCAGATCTTCACCCACTGTTTCTCCAAATGATACTGAACGTCCGCGGCCCAACCGATCTGCAGACAAATGGCGCCTGCGAACAGTGTCAAGAGCAGAAGTACAGGTAGAACCGCGAGAACTTTTCGTCGCTTCACCATTTGGGCTCCTCTGCGATCTCGAACTCGTTGCCACAGTAGGAGCATTTGATGGTCGGGGCGCCTTGCTTCAGTTGCATCTTAGACGGATCTAGACTGGCGCCACAGTTGGGACACTTTATCGAATCAACCTTGAGACTGCCAGGCATCTGAAGTTCGTACTTGATTGGAATTTGACTCACTCCTGCTCTCCAAGTAAGGAACGCGATTGCGAGCCCGGCCGTGACTAGGATGGCGCCCACAAGAAGCCGCGAAACCGCGTAGACAGACGCCAATAAGAAGATGATGCCCAAGAATACGAGAGCCGCAGACACGAGATATCCTACCACTTTCCCAAAACCCACGCGACTCAACCTCAAGGCAGTTGCAGCAAGTCACCGCTGTAGCCTGATAAGCCCACCTGATGACCCGATTTCAGTCGTTGAAGCGTTCATACTAGCAATCAATCGTCTTGATCGTCAGATTCACAAAGACGTTCTAGCATACGAAGGGGACACCCAGATCCTGAAGTTCTCGCTTCACGGTTCTGTATAGTTCAGCATATTCCTTCGTGGGTGTCGCTTTCTTGACATCGTAGCATTCTTGAAACGTCTTTCCCAGCGGGGCTTCCGGAACCTGATTCTCGTATCTTGACACGATCTTCTTGATGAGTTCGTTCGCTTCTGCTCTTTTGATGCCTGATTCTGCTGCTCCGCATCCGACTTCGCACGCCATCTTGGCCTCCATTGGCGTGGCTCTGTTCTTGTACTTGTTTCTGGCAACTGCGATCTCCCAGAGATTCGCGCCCGAGACAACGCTCGCCAGGCCGTGTGCTGCGGCCTTGTAGAGAACCATTGGAGTGCAAAGCCCTGCGGCTGCGAATCCGTTTGAGAGGGAGATCAGAGGGGATATTCCTCGCCAGCGCTTGGTAGACGAGGCTTATGCCCCAGAGAAGTTCGCTTGTAGTGTTGTGCATCTGTTTGATGTGGAATGGGAAGTAGTTGAGATAGTGAGCTTGGTTGACCATTAATCCTTGAATGTGGTAGGCCATTCCTACAAGGGCGGTGCCTTCTGGACCGCCGCAGTATCCGCCGAGCATAGGGCCAGTGAGCGCTCCCACGAACGAACCGTATTGATGGAAATGAACCATCTTGTTAAGCAAGGAGTAGTCGACTTTCAGCTCTGATATTGAGGCCACGAATCTGCCATCGGTTAATCTCTCTCCCCACATTGTGTTGCTAGCCGCGATCTGAGCTGCGTCTGATTGCGCCGTTCCAACGCCTTGCAGGAAGATCCCAGGTCTGCCAACTCTTCTTGCTGCTTCTCTGAACATCATGGCGTGTGCAATTGCGCCTTTTGTCTCGTATGGCGCGCCTGTCTTGATGCTTCTTCCCTCAACTTCTTCCAAGATTGGGGCGCATACACCATCTGCGAGTGGCTCCTGCAGGTAAGCCATCGACATTGGAATGAAAAGCTCTTCATCGCAAGTTATGTCAGGACTGAAAAGACAGAATGGGCGTCTTGAGTCCTCTATCTTCCTGTGGCACATTTCTTTGGAGTCTTTCACATATCCCACCACGTATCGTCAGGGGAAGTTCCGCATAGCTTCCCGAATTTCGTTCTCATCAAACAGTATTCTTCTATGCGTGCTTGTGCAGAGAGTTCCAACCTTCAGATAGAAATCGAGTGCGGCTTTCCAGAGATCATC
>CAYGWT010000063.1:0-1601 GCA_964353625.1 uncultured Candidatus Bathyarchaeia archaeon
TCCCATGGTCTTTCTGATGATCGCCCTGTGGCCCGTATTGAAAGTCGGCTTGAAGACATAATACTCATCCGGATTGACTACGCCCTGTACAATGTTTTCTCCGAGACCGTAGGACGCCGTAATGAGCACTACGTCACGAAAACCTGACTCCGGATCAAGGGTGAATATCACACCGCTTGTGCCCAAGTCAGAACGTACCATCTTCATGATGCCGATGGAGAGTGCTACTTCGAAATGGTCGAAGCCATAGTCAACACGATAGGATATTGACCTATCTGTGAAAAGCGAGGCGAAGCACTTGCTACAGGCATCTCTCAGGCTCTGGTATCCCCGTATGTTCAGATAGGTCTCCTGCTGACCAGCAAATGACGCCGTTGGGAGGTCTTCTGCAGTGGCTGAACTCCTAACCGCAACGTCTGTGTCAGGACCATACTCCTCACAGAGCTTGTCATAGGCAGTCCTGATCTCGGCCCAGAGCTCGTCGGGGATGCCAGCATCCAAGATCAGATCACGCGCCACTCTACCTCGTTTCGCCAAATCAGCCACGTTGGTCTTATCAAGACCCGCCATATTGTCCTTGAGTGCGCTAAGAATTCCTGCTGAGCTTAAGACCAGCCAGTATGCATCAGCCGTTATCGCAAAGCCGTTGGGGATCTTTATCCCCTTGTTTGTAAGTTCACGATACATTTCCCCTATAGACGCATTCTTCCCACCCACAACGGGAACGTCTTCAATTTTTATCTCTTCAAACCAGCGGATGTATTTGGCAACCTGTTTCATGCTATCCTCCTCATCGCTAGAAGTCAGAGCACAGCTCGTAGAAGATTCGGCAATTAGTGGCTAGATGTTCGCTACCGTCCATCTGAATTCCGCCTGAAAGTTTGCTTCCTCCATTGACTAGATGGGAAAGTCGTATTGCAGATTCTCGGCCATTGACGGAGACTCATTCGTTGCCAGGACCAGCCTTGCCTTTGGCCTCTCCAATTACTCTTCTGCGTTTGGCATAATGTTTACGTGCCCACAAACCACTGAAGAAGATCCGGTTAAGCAGATGCCGATTATCGGCTACGTCCAATAGGTCCTTAGATACCCCGCTCTCAAAGTAGGCTACCTCAACATGCTTACCCATGTTCTTTATAGCCTGAAGAGCATAGGCGAAATCAGAATCACCGCTCACAAGCACTGCTGTATCGTAGAAGTCATTCCACGCAAAATATAGCAGGTCTGTAGCCAACATAATATCTATGCCCTTCTCAACAGGTATGCCCTGTGCTAATTTGGTACTCCCCAGTCGAACCTCCAGGTATGGCGTCTTACGCAGGACATCAAGGAATTCCTGTTGTTCTCGATAACCATCAGGCCGTTGAACCGAGTCCTGTAGGACGTTGTAGTAATAGGTTCGGAACAAACGTCTGTCGCCACTTAGCTTGCTGACAAACTCAGCGAAGTTGAGGTCGAAGCGTCCCAGGTTACCTCGTAGAGCGTGATACAGATTACTCCCATCTATGAATATTGCGACTCTATCTTCCATAGCCTTCTCCTTTTGAGATTTCCCCATGGCTCTTACCGGTGTTTCCGGTTCTCTCTGACCTAACCTAATT
>CAYGWT010000064.1:0-9206 GCA_964353625.1 uncultured Candidatus Bathyarchaeia archaeon
ATGTCGGTGACAGTTTCTGGCAGGCTATGAAGCCGGATTAGTTCACTTCATGCCAAGTTCTAGTTGATTTGTTGAGCCCATCTCGCATCACCTATACGTGGGGTTGCACACGTTCCTGATAGTAATGGCTGTGGTTCCCGAAGGTTTAAACTGACGCTCCCGACCGTTCTATCTGAGCCTGCAAGCTACCAGTGTCATCCTATGCGCAAACAGGGAGCTAATGATGTCTCTGACTCACGGTATGTCAGAGCTATGCCGCTTAGTCAATTGAAGGATCTTGACTCTATTGAACGCGTGTTGTCTGCTGGCAACGTTTTGATAATCAAGATCACCCCGATCGCGAAGAGGAGTGTTGAGGAGACAAAGGTCGCTATCAATCAGCTCACAGATTTCGCAAAACGTCAAGGCGGTGACATCGCTAGACTAGGAGAAGAACGAGTGGTGCTGACTCCGCCCGGAATTAGGATTTGGCGAGAAAAAGGTCAAGCAGCAAGCCCATCGTCAACCCCCGAAGGGCACGGCAGCTGATTGGCTGCGCAGTAATCCTCTATCACGTATAGTTTACTTCAGCCTGATCGTCTCACACAGATCAGGCGCGATCGCCCTGACCTTGAACATTCGTGCTGCCGCTTGTGCGAGACTGTCCACCTTATGTCGCTCGCCATGACCAACGATGATCTTAGAAGGCTTCGGCGAGATCCTGCGAAGGAACGCGAGCAGCTGGGTCCTATCCGAGTGGCCCGAAAATCCTTCGACGCTCTCGATTCGCAGTTCAACCTTGATGGCCTCGATCTTTCCGTTCCGTCCCATCATTGACACTTCCTTGACTCCATTCTTGAGCCGATTCCCCAGAGTCCCTTCAATCTGATAGCTGACGAAGAGCAGAGTATTCTTGGGATCTGGTGCAAGCTGCTTGAAGTAGTCGATCGCCGGCCCACCTTCCAACATTCCGGATGTAGCCATAACTATTGCCGGCTGCCCCGCGACTATCTGTTCCCGATCGCCTGGGTGATTGACTACCGTGAAGTAGTCTGATTGGAACGGGTTGACGTCTTTGTGTAGCATCTGATCTCTAAGTTCTCTCACTAGGTATTCGGGGAAGGCAGTGTGAATTGCGGTGGCTTCGGAAATCATGCCTTCTATGTAGATCGGCATCTCCTTGATGGTTCCATTCTTCATGTGGCTGTCGAGAACAAGCATAATCTCTTGAGAGCGTCCGACGGCTGGAACAGGAATCAGAACCTTGCCGCCCTTCTCAACCGTCTCGTTCACGATGGTTGCAAGTCGCCCTTCTACATTCGTCCTTTCAGGCATAACGTCATCTTGTCCACCATAGGTGCTCTCGATCACGAGCGTTTCCGCTCGTGGGAACACACATGATGCAGGTTCGAGCAGCATGGTGCGACCGAATTTGAAGTCGCCAGTATAGACAATGTTATGGTAGCCTTCACCAATGTGGAGATGGATCATTGAAGAGCCAAGTATGTGGCCTGCGTTATGGAGCGTTAATTTGATGTCAGGCGCGATGTCGGTCACGACACCATACTTCAGCGGGATCGTGTGCATTACTGTCTCGCGGACATCTTTCTGATCGTACGGTGCGTGTACACCTTCCCTGTTGTACACGTCCAAGAAATCTAGCTGTAGTAGCGTCATGAGGATTCCTGTGGGTTCCGAGCAGTAGACAGGGCCATCGTACCCGTACTTGTAGAGGAACGGAAGGAAACCGCAATGGTCCAGATGTGCGTGCGAGATTACAACGGCGTCCAGTCTGTCAATGTCAAATTCGTCTGCATCGATCTTAGGAAATGCGTGCGATGGGTCATTTGAGCCAGGGTTTATGCCCAGATCCATGAGGACATTGCTCTCGCTGGTCTGGACCAGCATCGCTGACCTGCCCACCTGATGAACGGCTCCGAGGGGCGTGATGAATACCCCATCTCTCGTTCCTATCGTGGGCCTGAAGATGCGTTCGCCAACATCTCTGAGTATGCGATTTCTAGCCTCGCTCTCTGAGTGAAGAATGTGTCTGGTGCTGGTAACGATCTTCGACGGCATCGGCGGCGCGCGTAGTACTCTCGGTCGCCAACTAGTGCTCTTGATGACCTCTTGAAGTGTCGAGCCGTCTTTGCCGATTGCAAGTCCAGGTTTTTTCGCTTCTATAGTCACTTCTCCCAGCGAAGGGTCAAAGTTGATGTTCGTGATCTCTGCTTCTTGCGGAATCGTGGATTTTATCAGTTTCTCAGCTTCGGCCTCGGTTGCTCTGATTGAAGGGTCGGATCGTATTACGACGCGTTTGTGAAGCATGTTGACAATGTCTGTCACCACATAGCTCTGTTCTAGAAGAAGAACGACGTTCTTCACGTATATTGCCAGGCGAGGTCCTTCGAACTCGATTCTAGTGATTTCGGCTTCTTTGGGCATGTTGGTTAGGATGGTCTCGCGTATTCGTGCTTGAGAATCATCGATAGGCCTAGCCATTGAAGACACCTTGAATGATAGGGAAGGACTGTGATCTTGCCTAACTCAGGCTAGAAAGGATCCTCTTCTTCTCGTCCTCACTCAATTCCTCGTATCCTTTGCTTGTAATCAGCGCGACGTCGAAACTGTCTCCACTCGCTGAGTCTCTCTTCATGGCGGAGTTCACGGCTTTCACAACAACCGGAATGGCATCTTTCACGCTCATGCCTTCCTTGAAGTCATTCTCAAGGACACCGTACGCGATAGGTGACCCGGAGCCTGTTGAGACGCATTTCTCTTCCATCACACTGCCAAGTGGGTCGAGGGCGAATATGTGAGGTCCAGAACTGTCAACGCCTCCAAGCAGGGCTTGGAGGATGAGTGGGTAGTACCTGTTAGCGAAAAGCAGATTCGATGTGAGGTTGGCAGCGGCCTTAACAGGCATAACGGTATCTTTCTCATACTTGTACAGTTTTGCGTTGGCCTTGACGATGTCTACGACGTTTTGGGCGTCAGCTACGCCACCCGCTATAGTCATGGCAAGGTGGTCATCAAGCTGGTATACTTTCTTGGCTCGTTTATGGGCAACGAAGTAACCCATTGTAGCACGTGTGTCTGTGCCTAGGACAACTCCGTCACGACAGACGAGGCCTACGGTGGTTGTTCCCTTCAGCACATACTTCGATATCTTTTCTGCGGGTGGATTGTACATCTTGTTCACTTACTCTCTCGGAACAGTTCCGGGAGGACTTGAGAACCGCGCTTGAAAGAACGCGCGGAGCTATGACACGCTGAAGAGCTTAAAAATGTTTCCGAGTGCGGGCGATAGCATTTCACGCTTTATTCTTCTCGGCTTCTTCTGGAGGTTTTGTCTCCTCGATCTTGGGAGGCGTTGGTTTCTTGAAAGCTTCGAGGAATGAGATTTTGGAGAGCTCTGGGAAGAACTTCTCGATATCCGTCGACATTGCTTTCTTTGCGAGCTGCAAATCTTCCAGGAAGAACGCTTCTTCGGGCACCTCTATCGTAAGTTCGTTTGGACTCAATTGCAGTCCGAACTTGGCTTGATCAACTGCAGGTAACCGTTTGTGTGCGAGGCTTCGTATCTTGTCCTCGGGCTTCTCAACTATACTTTGGATTGACACTTCGTAGACTAGAGTTCGCCCTGCCAGTGGGTGATTGTAATCCACTTGTACCCTACCGGCGCCGACTGTACGAATCTGTCCAACTTTTCCTTCTAGAGTCACTTGGAGGCCGGGCATTGGCGTTATCCCTTCGTTTCTAAATCTCCTCAATGGGACAAGTCTGACTTTGGATGCGTCCCTTGCCCCGTACCCTTTCTCGGGAGGAACCTCAATAGTAGAGGATTGGTCCGCCTCGAGCCCTACAAGTCCTTCGTCGAAACCCTGCGTCACCCAACTCTCCCCTACAACGACGAGGAGCGGTTCGTATCTGTGCACATCAGTCTTCTCAGCTCCTTCGTGCTCGTGGTGCTCATGATGCATTCCCTTTTCCTTCGCAACGGATTCCATCGTCGTGTCCACCACGTCGCCGCTCTCTTTCACCTTCAACGTGTAGTTGGCTAGTATGAAATCGCCATTCTTGATCGGCATTGCGTGTACCCCAGCGATCCCAACATTTGTCGGGTCTAATTTAACTCTTTGAGAGAATGCCATTGCGAGGAGTATGGCATCTGGCTCGCTGCCGTGCTGTCAACTCTGCCTTGCGAAAACGTCACGTGCCGCCTTTGAGCCAGCACCGTATTCAAACTTGAGGTCTAGGTCCGCGAGTGTTGATTCGAGTGCCCCGATCGTGGTCAATATTTCAAATTGGGAAATCATTCCCATTACTCCAATTCTGAACATGGCCCCTTTGAGCTTGCCCATGCCGCCGGCGACTACGACATGATATCGTTCTCTGAGTAGTTCTCTGAACTTCTTGTCATCCAACTGTTGCTGGTAGTTGGCCGCAATCACGGTCTGCGACCTAAATTCTACGCGGGGAAAGATCTCGAAACCCAGTGCTTCGAGGCCAGCGTAGAGAGATCTTGCGCATAGATTGTGGCGGCTGTAGCGGGCCTGCAATCCTTCCTCTTTTATCATTAGGAGGGCTTCGTCAAGCGCGTAGAACAATGTCACGGCGGGAGTGTAAGGCGTCTCGTAGTTTGCGAGGAACTTCTTTTGGTCAAGAAGGTCGAAGTAACAGGACCTTCGGGCGGTCTCCACGACCTTCCAAGCTCTCTCGCTCACTGACAGGATCGCGAGGCCCGGCGGAGTCATGAGGCATTTCTGGCTTCCGGCCACGCATATGTCCACACCCCATTCGTCGACTGGCAGAGCGTCTCCGCCTAGTATTGAGATCGCATCCACGACGAATAGCGCGCCGTGATCGTGGCAGATCTTGCCAATCTCCCTGAGTTTTTTCGTGGTCGCGCCTGTGGAGGTTTCATTGTAGACCACTGCGAATGCTTTGATGTCCTTCTCCTTCTTGAACAGGTCATCCACATGCGCGGGGGTTATCGCGCTACCCCAATCGATCGCTATGTCAACAGCTTTCCCGCCGAATGTGGTCACTGCATTTCTAAGTCTCTCGCTGAAGACTCCGTTGACCGAAACTGCAATCTTATCACCATTAGCCAGAATGTTCCTGATCGCGCACTCAACTCCTCCGGTTCCTGAGGCGGTCAGCACGAAAACGTCGCTCTTCGTTTCGAAGACGAACTTCAGGTTGTCAAGCATCCTGCGGTAAAGCTCACGGAACTCCTGCCCTCTGTGGTTAATCACGGGTTTGGTCATAGCACGCGTTACGCGGGATGGAACATTGGTCGGTCCAGGCAACATCAAAAGTTGTGAGTTCTCCAATTCCAGAATCCTCTGTGCCTTGCTGTGCAACGGAGAGGTAAAGGTGCTTGAAAACTCTTTGCAGCCTGCAGACCCCGCATTAACGTTGTGTGGCATGCGACCTGGAAACGTTTTCTAGCTCGAAGACTCACTGTTCATGCATGCCGATTGTCACGTTGCTTTCGGATTTTGGAAATCGAGATCAGTACGTCTCTGAGATGAAAGGAACAATACTGAGCCTCTGTCCGTCGACGACTGTGGTGGACATTAGCCATGAGATAGAGAAGTTCAACATTCGACTGGGTGCTTTCGTCCTCGCTGGTGCCTCAGCCTATTTTCCCACAGGCACCATTCACGTCGCAGTGATAGATCCGGGGGTAGGGGGACAGAGGCGAAATCTCTTGGTAGAAACCGAAAGAGCCGTTTACATAGGGC
Source organism: uncultured Candidatus Bathyarchaeia archaeon (assembly GCA_964353625.1). GTDB lineage: Archaea > Thermoproteota > Bathyarchaeia > 40CM-2-53-6 > 40CM-2-53-6 > CAVPLU01. The sequence goes on from CAYGWT010000064.1 coordinate 5,733, forward strand.
CTGACAACGGAACGCTTCTCCCCGCGGCCCTCAGAGACGGGATCAAAGAGACATACTCGATTGAGAACCGGCAATTCATGAGAATCCCCGTTTCATCCACATTCCATGGGAGAGATGTGTTTGCATACGCAGCGGGCAGGGTGGCCTGTGGCGCTAGACCGTCCGAAGTTGGACCAAAGGTCTCTGATCCGGTTTCATTTACTCGCATGACGGCAGATGTGGCTCACGATACGATCAACTGTGAAGTACTAGGGGTCGACTCATTTGGGAACATTGTGACTACTGCGAGCGGAAAAGATCTGGCAGCCATCGGGCTACAGGTTGGGGCCAACGTCGTGATGAGGACGAAACGGCGAGGACATAACTTGAGCGTGGGGAAGACCTACTCTGACGCACTTGAGGGCAAGCCTGTTCTGCTGATCGGAAGCCATGACTTTCTTGAGGTAGCGATCAACAAAGCAAATGCGGCAAGAAGATTTCGTCTGAAGCCAGGTGATCGACTCATTTTCCGGCGGCGTTCGGGTTATCGCTCATAGCAAGTTCTCTGATTCTTTCGATTCCGTGGAATTTCACGAGTAGTTCTGCAACGCTCTTCGGAACGAGGGATTTCCAGTTCTTGCCTTTGAGAATCCTCTTTCGGATTTCCGTCGCTGAGTAGTCATCGCGCTGGAGCAAGTGAATTGGTTCGACTAGGTACCCACGTTCCTTGAAGAGACGTGCTGTAAGCGGCTCATTTGTGAATACGATGTCGAACATGGGAATCTGAGATACGATGAACGGAACCCAGGTCGCATGGATATGCACATCCCTGATGGGGATCACAAGATACCTGCTCGGGTCCATGTTTGCCTCTTTCAGTGCGGATCGAATCATTTCGACACGCTCTCCCGCGGTGAATGGGTTCTTGTCAGAATGGCTGTACTCACCGCTTCCGACGACTATGATCAGTTCTTCCACCCGTTCAAGCGTGGCTTTTATCGCGCCCAAGTGCCCAAGATGGAACGGTTGAAACCTTCCCACAAACAGCCCACGATTGAATCTGCCTGTCACATAATCTCGCCTCAGGATGGAGCCCACACACAGCTCTTCGAGACCTTCTCTCCCTCAAATCGCACACCCTCATGCACAAGCAGCGCTCGTTTCGTGCGACTCGTGCCATTTCTCTCGAAACCATAGCTCCCAACTTGGAGCGTCGATAGGACTACTCTATGACATGGTATCGCTAGGGGAAGCGGATTTCTCGCCATCGCACTTCCAACAGCTCTGGCAGCTCTCCTATAGCCCACTAGCTTTGCCAGTCCTCCGTATGTGATCACTTTCCCCTTGGGAATTCCCATCGTCATCTTGTAGACGCTTCTCAAGAACTCCGATGGCGTCCTGAGTGCGATGCTTGGGCGATGGTTGATGTCTTTGCCTGCGTGTATTCGGCTTAGCATTTCAATGACTTCAGATTCGCTTCGTGAGCGCACCAAGTCACGCCTTAGGCCTTTGGGTAGAGACCGGATCGCGGATTCCTCGGCAGATTTCTTGCTGTTAGAGAAGCTGCAGGCCAAAAGCCCCTTGTCCTTGGAGGAGGTCACTGTAGCGTACCAGATGTTGCCTCGCCTTGCCGAGCCAAGAATCAAGGTTCGGAACTCCAGAACTGGCCGGAGATGCTCCTAAGGGTAAATAAACTAGAGTCATTCAGCTCCGACAGGAAAGTTACGATGATTGAGATAGATGGCAGCCTCGGCGAAGGAGGGGGGCAGGTCCTCAGAACCACGGTCGCACTATCCGCTCTCCTTGGAAGAGATGTCTACGTTAGAGACATACGAGCTAAGCGGCCGAATCCTGGCCTCCAAGCACAACACGTGACCGCGATCAAGGCAGTTGCGGCGCTCTCGGGTGCTGACACAACAGGTCTTCAGATTGGGTCCACTGACCTGCGCTTCACGCCAGGAAAGAAGATGTCCGGGTCCTTCAAGTTCGATGTCGGCACTGCAGGCAGTATTCCACTGGTACTTCAGGCCTTGATGCCTGCAGCCGCCTTCTCGTCAGGCGAAACGGAGTTTGAGATTACTGGTGGAACAGATGTGAAATGGAGCCCAACAATTGACTACGTCCGCTTCGTCGTGCTTCCAAATCTGTCGAAGATCGGGTATCACGCAGAATTGAGGCTAATCCGGCGAGGACACTACCCGAAGGGGGGAGGAAGAGTGTCAATGACAATCCAAGCCTGTAGTGAATTGAGGTGTTTGCATCTGACTGAACGATCAGAAATCAAAGGAGTGCGCGGAATTAGCCACTGTGTAAAGCTTCCCGCGCACGTAGCGCAGAGACAGGTCACTGCCGCAAAAGAGGTCTTGAATGAGATCGATCAACTGAATGTCTCCGTGAACGTGGAAACATATCCCATGGGAACTGATCCCCCCATTGCACCGGGAAGCGGAATAGTCCTATACACAGACAGCGAACCCAGCGGGGCCGTCGGAGCCGACAGCGTGGGAGAACGAGGAAAACCCGCGGAAGAAGTAGGCCGCCACGCGGCAACACAACTTGCACAAGAGATCCAGAGTGGTGCTCCCGTCGACAGGCACATGTCCGACATCCTCATTCCATATTTGGCCGTGGCTGAGGGAGATTCCGAGTTTCGCACGTCACTGATCACCATGCACACCCTCACAAATGCGAGAATAGCTGAGCTTGTCTCCGGCGCAAAGATCAAGGTAGACGGTGAACTCGGAAGTTCCGGAATCGTAAGAGTGGAAGGAGTCGGTCTCAAACTCTAATCGGCCTTGCGAGTCCTCGATATCCAGATCGCTTGACCAGTCTTTGCATTGACGATTTTCTTGACACGATGAAAAGGGATCAGTGTCTCCTCTGATTCAGAAGTAGCGTACGTAAACCATGAGGCGCCGACCTTTGTGATGACGGAAGCGTTGATCTCACGCGTATCTTCAGGGGCTCCACGGTGAATGAAGTAGATTAGATAGTTTCCAGCGCGTTCTCTTGTGTCCCAAGTTATTTTGTTGAAGACGTTTCTCAGAGGATGCATGACAGGTCAGCCGAGAACAATGGGAAAGTCAACATCAACCTTAATAGAGTCGCCATTTCATGCGGATTCTGCGACTGGTTTCTGGTGACTTGAATGAGCGAACCCTTCATGCCTGGCGCCACAACAATCGGTGTAGTATGCAAAGACGGAGTAGTGCTGGCATCCGAGAGACGTGTATCCTACGGGTACTTTGTGCAAAGCAAGAGTGGGAGAAAGATCTTCCAGATAACAGACAGAATTGGCGCCGCATGTGCAGGGCTCATTGCAGACATGCAAGTCTTGACAAAGGAAGTCGCGGCTCATCTGAGTGTGTACGCTTTAGAGCGGGACAGGACTGCGTCAGTGAGGTCCGCTGCGAAAGTCATGGCCAACCTCCTATTTGAAAGACGCATGTATCCATACCTCGCCCAGACGATAGTCGGCGGAATTGACGACGAAGG
>CAYGWT010000065.1:0-2715 GCA_964353625.1 uncultured Candidatus Bathyarchaeia archaeon
ATCAGGCCCAGGGTTCAGTCTAATGCAAGAGAACATTGGGCTCGCAGCGGTGACAGAGACACCGTGCGTTGTAGTAGATGTGATGCGTGCCGGACCGAGCACAGGTCAACCCACCAAGACAGGTCAACAGGATGTCATGCAAGCGAAGTGGGGATCTCACGGAGACTACGAAATAATCGCCTTGGCTCCATCATCCGTCCAAGAAATGTTCGATCTCACGATTGAAGCATTCAACCTCTCAGAGACCTACAGGTGCCCAACCTTCCTGATGACTGACGAGATCGTGGGACACCTGATGGAGCGACTCGCGATACCAGAACCAGAACAAATCCGATTGATTGATCGCAAAAAGCCCAGCGTGCCACCGTCCGAATACTTACCATTTCGAGCAGGAGTAGATCTCATCCCGGAGATGGCGACCTTTGGCGAAGGATACAGATTCTATGCCACGGGGCTGACTCATGATGAGAGTGGTCACCCACAAACCGACTCCGCAGAGTACCACGCTGCGTTGGTGCAGAGAATCTGCGACAAGATCCGCAACAACGCCGAAGACATCAACAAAGTCGAGCGAGTCTTTCTAGATGACGCCGACGTGTGCATTGTTGCTTACGGAAGCGTAGCGAGATCAGCACTTGCCGCCGTAGTCGAAGGACGAGAAAGGGGGCTGAAGATCGGCCTCCTGCGGCTGATCACAATTTGGCCATTCCCAGAGAAGGCGGTTGAACAGGTTGCTTCTCAAGTGGATAAGATCCTGGTGCCTGAGATGAACTACGGTCAGCTGGTTCGCGAAGTCGAGAGAAGCGCAGGCCGCGAGAAAGTAACGTCGCTTCCGAAACTGGGAGACGCACTTCACACTCCCGAGGAGCTTCTTACTAAAGCACTCAACTAGACGATGGGGAGAACGCGTGAAATGCCAGCAATTGAACACCCACTTGAAGAATACACAAGACACGGGATGATCCCCCACATATGGTGTCCCGGTTGCGGTAACGGCATCATACTCGGAGAATTCGCCAGAGCTTTAGGCGAACTCAAGTACGACAAGAACAAGATCGTTGTAGTGTCAGGAATTGGTTGTATAGGAAGAATCTCCGGATACACCAACACTGACTCTTTTCACACGACACACGGTAGAGCCTTGGCTTTCGCCGTAGGAGTGAAAGCGGCGAGACCGGACCTGAAGCCGGTTGTTATCAGTGGAGACGGCGACCTTTTCGCTATTGGAGGAAATCATTTCATTCACGCCGCTAGACGGAACGTCGATATCACAGTAATCTGTTCCAACAACTTCAACTATGGAATGACTGGCGGCCAATCTGGCCCCACAACGCCGATCGGCGCATTCACAACAACAACTCGATACGGCAACATTGAGCACCCATTCAATCTGGTTCACTTAGCCGCAGCCTCAGGAGCAGTCTATGTGGCACGATGGACAGCAATTCATGTAAGACATATCAGAGAATCCATGAAGAAGGCCATTAGCAAGAAAGGCTTCAGCTTCATAGAAATCATAACACCATGCCCAGAAGGATACGGGCGGAGAAACAAGAGCGCAGATCCCATTCTTGACTTGAAGAGACTGAAGCAAATCAGCGAAGTTCGATCCTTCAGCGATCCGACCAAGGCCGAGGTTACGCCTGACAAGATCATTGTCGGGGAATTCGTTGATATTGAGAAACCGGAGTTCAGTGATCTTCTGTGGGAAATGAATCGGTCAGTTCAAGCAGACCTTGAGAAAGCGGGCAGGCGTACCAATGTCGCGCTTTGAGGTAAGAATAGCGGGTCAAGGCGGACAGGGAATCGTAACCGCCGGCGTAATGATTGGAAGAGCCGCTTCAGTATTCGGCGGCAAGAACGTAACTCTGATGCAATCATACGGCCCCGAGTCAAGAGGAGGAGCCTCCAAAGTTGAAATCATCGTATCCGACGAAAATATACACTACCCAAATATCCGCAAACCAAACGTAATTGCGATCATGTCACAGGAAGCCTACAGGAAGAACCTCGAAGATTTGAGTGGAAACGCAATCGTCATCCTCGACCCTGAAATGATACAAGAAGATCCAACCAACCCCGCCAAGAATATCTATCGCGTGCCTGCCACGCGCATCGCCGAGAACCTTGGCAAACCTATAGTCGCAAGTGTCGTGATGGTTGGCGCCATAATTGGCCTAACGGGCATGGTGGATACATCATCTATCGAAAAGACCATTGCAGAGTATACTCCGAAAGGCACGGAAGAGCTGAACCTTAACGCCTTCAAGAACGGGCGCGAATACGCCCAAAAACTGCTTCAAGAACAAGCGGTCACCCCGTAGCAAACGTGACAAGAAAGTAACCTTTCAAGAAGAGCTTAATCGCGTGATCAAGTGAACTTCAAATCGTGAGGATAGGCAATCCTTAAACCAACTGTTGTTAGATCGCCACGCCTTCGAAGGGCATTCCTCGATGCTAATTGGTACGCTCATCAATGTTGTCGCCATTGTCGTTGGAACACTGGTCGGTTTCGCATTGAAGCAGAGGCTTCCCGAACGAATCAGTTCAATCGCTGTGCAATGCCTTGGACTTGTAACCGCGCTCATCGGTCTCAAGATGGTGATAACTACTCAAAACCCATTGATAATCCTCGTAAGCATGATAGCTGGAGGAATACTGGGCGAGCTCTTACGAATTGAAGAGAGACTCGACAGACTCGGAGCGAGAGTCGAG
>CAYGWT010000066.1:0-2326 GCA_964353625.1 uncultured Candidatus Bathyarchaeia archaeon
GCTGCCGTCCAGTCAGTTTGGGTGTTACTGTAGTCGATGTGGACAGCAACTTTTGCTGCTGTTGCGCTTTCAGGGTCAAGTTCTCTGACCCGATACGCGGTCAGTCTCATCTTTGAGATCTCGGGGCATCTAGACGACAAGGCTTTCCTGAGTGCAAGGTCGAAAGCGTTGACTGGACCATTTCCCACAGCTGATCTCTCAACTGTGTGTCCTCTCACGTTCAGTTTGATTGTGCATCTAGCGGTTAATGCTTTGCCTCGTTCTGATATGTCGGCCTTCCACGAGACAAGCTTGAAGGAGTTTCCAAGCTCACGCAACTTCTGGGCGAAGACCAGGGACAAGGTTGCGTTTGCTACTTCGAGCGCCACACCTTGAGCTTCCAGCTTCTTCACCGTGTTGAGGATGGCGGAGACCCTTGGATCATTCCTTTCGAGGTTGAAGCCGAGTTTTCTTCCTGCTTGTACGACACTGGCTCTTCCTGCCTGCGCTGATACGGTGATGTCTCTCTGATTTCCAAAGATGGCGGGGTCCACGTGCTCATACGCTTCAGACGTTTTCGCCACGGCATCTCCATGAAGACCAGCTTTGTGAGTGAAGGCGTGTGCGCCGACGAAGGGTTTCTGGGGGTTCTCTCGCACGTTAGTGACCTCATAGACGAAGCGTGATAGCCCCCTGAGTCCGGCCGTGCTGATTCCTGTCCGGACGCCCAGCAGCTCGAGGTTTCCAACAACCTCTATCAAGTCCGCGTTGCCGCATCGTTCGCCTATCCCGTTGACGGTCACCTGAACTTGCGTCGCTCCAGCCATCACCGAGGCTATGGTATTGGCGGTTGCCAATCCTCGATCGTTGTGGGCATGTATCCCAATCGGCTTGTCTACTCGCTCCACTGCTGCCTGAGTCATGCGAGAGATTTCATGAGGATACACGGAACCTCGCGTATCACAAAGCACAATTTCTTCAGCTCCGGCGTTTGCAGCAACCTCGATAGTGGAGAATGCGTAATCTTCGTCCTCCTTGACTGCGTCAAAGAAGTGCTCAGCGTCATAGATGACTCTGCGACCCTGTTTGGAGAGAAAATTGATGGAATCACGGATCATCATCAGATTCTCGCCTAGAGATGTCTGTAGGACATTCTTCACGTGAAAGACTGAAGACTTGCCCACGAGCGTAACTATTGGTGTCCCGCAGTCCACGAGGTTTTTCAAGTTAGAATCGTTTGAGGCTTCAATTGCAGGTCGACGCGTCATTCCAAAGGCGATGATGTTTGCCTGTAATCTCTCCTTCATCACTTTGCGAAAGAACTCGTTCTCAGCACGATTTCGTGGATTAGGCCACCCTCCCTCTACGTATTGAACACCCAGAGTGCTGAGGTATCTGGCGATCCTCAACTTCTGAGGCACCGTCAGACTTACTGCGACAGACTGGTTGCCGTCTCTAAGCGTCGTATCGTAGACTCTAACGAAGCCGGGGTGCTTAGTCTGGTCTGTACGCTGGGATGAGGAAATAGGATGTGGCGATAAAGCGATCCCTCAATTTCATTGTCTCTCCCGTAGGCGTGACGCGTCGGTGATTAAAGCCTTACTTAGGAAACTGTTCGGTAACGTCATTCGGGAGAGCAGACATCTTGGTCCAAACGTAACTCTACCGTGAGGGTTAAAATCCGACTGACAGTTCGGTCTTTTTCCTAAAGAATCGAGAGAGCCTCATTCATATCGGCAATGAGATCTTCAATATCTTCGATTCCTGCTGAGTAGCGGATCAAGCCTTCAGGGATTCCGGCCGCCCGTCGCTCTTCTTCTGTGCACTCAACATGGCTTGTCAGTGAAGGAGGCCCGACGACGGTATCGACCTGCCCCAGGTTGGCAGCCATGTAGGCGTACTTCAGACGGGGCAAGACGCGGCTGACGGCCTCCAAGCCGCCGACAATCTCGAAACTGAGGACTCCACCGTAACCGCCGGGCATCTGCTTCTTGGCAACATTGTGCATGGGATGACTTTCGAGGCCCGGATAATTGACTTTGAGAACTTTCGCGTGCTTTTCCAAGAATCGGGCCATGGCTAAGGCGTTTTCATTCTGGCGCTCAACGCGCAAAGCCAAAGTCTTCAAGCTGCGAAGGAGGAGGCTTGCTCTGTGGGCATCGAGGGATGGACCGACAAGCTCCCGGTAGCGATAGATCTTGTCTATAAGTTCAGACTTACCGCACACGACTCCGGCTGTGAGGTCATTATGTCCACCGATAAATTTTGTGGCGCTGTGAACGACGAGGTCTGCTCCGAGATCAATCGGATGCTGGTTGATGGATGTCCCGAAAGTATTGTCAGCGAT
>CAYGWT010000067.1:0-8830 GCA_964353625.1 uncultured Candidatus Bathyarchaeia archaeon
CAATAGATCCTCAAGACATAAGCTCACTGGAGGATCTGCGAAAGCTTCCCTTTATGGAGAAGAGGGACTTCAGAGCCACATATCCCACTGGAATGTTCTGTGTTCCGAGGAATCAGATTGTTCGTTACCACGCCTCAAGCGGCACAACCGGGAAACCTACTCTGGTTGGATACACGAGATACGACATAGCAGAATGGGCCACATCACTTGCACGAGGTTTGACTTCTCTTGGAATCGGGAGAGGAGACGTGATGCAGAACGCCTACGGGTACGGGCTTTTCACGGGAGGCCTCGGATTTCACTACGCAGGAGAAATGGTGGGTGCAGTCGTTCTGCCGACGGGAGCTGGAACAACAGAACGCCAAATCGAACTGATGCAGGACCTTGACACAACCGCAATCACTTGCACGCCATCATACTTCCTCTACCTATGCGAGACCGCGAGAGCGCTACGTGTCAATCTGAGAGAGACGAAACTGAAGGCCGGGCTTTTTGGAGCCGAACCCTGGTCAGAAGACATGAGGAAGAGAATTGAGGACAACGGAATCAAAGCGTATGACGTGTACGGGACCTCTGAGCTCAGCGGCCCACTCTTCACAGAATGCACCTCCCAAAAAGGAATGCACGTTTGGGCCGACCAGTTCTTGGTCGAAGTGGTCGATCCCAAGACGGGGGAGAATGTGAGCGACGGAGAACGCGGAGAACTCGTCTTCACAACTCTCAAGAAAGAAGCGTTACCGCTCATCAGATACCGCACCGGCGATCTGACAACCCTCGACAGCGAGGTCTGTGACTGCGGTCGTACTCACCCCAGGATAATGAAGATGCTGGGAAGAGTGGACGACATGCTGGTCATTAGAGGAATAAACGTATTCCCCAGTCAAGTGGAATCGGCCCTCATGCGGATACCTGAACTTGAAGACAACTATGAATTGATCGTTGACAGAGTCCACGAACTGGACACTCTGACGGTGAGGGTTGAGGCTAGGAAGGAGATCTTCGCCAACAGGGCCAGCGCTCTGCCAGCATTGGAGAGCAGAGTCAGCCATGTTTTGAGGAATATTCTGAGCATTGACGTGAAGGTGGAGATCGTTGAGCCTCAGAAGATCGCTCGCTCCATAGGCAAGGCGAAGAGGGTCACCGACAAAAGAAAGATATAGTCATCTGGCACCCTAGGGGCGAAAGCTAGGTGTGTCGATCGGAAATTGGTCAATCAAGGAAGAAGGACTTTTATCAAGTACGTAGCTGCTGGAGCTATCGTTGTCGGCGCTGCTGGAGGCGTATACTACTACTTTACCCGCCCTCCCCCAACTGACCGGACCATCAAGATAGGCCTCGTCGCCTCACTCACTGGCGTAGCCTCCGACGTTGGAACGGACATGCAACGAGCCTCAGTTCTGGCGATCGAAGAAATCAACAATGCGGGCGGCGTGTACGTGCAGGAATACGGCCAGAAGCTAAAGATGGAACTCGTTACCGGTGATGACAAATCCAGCCCACAAGAGGGTGTCACTTCCGTCAAACGCCTCATACTGGAGGACGGAGCGGATCTTCTGGTGGGAGGCTTCTCTAGCCCAGTGACGGCCGCGTCACAGGTGCCCGCGATCGAGAACAAAGTGCCCTTCATCATTACGGGAGCCTCAAGCTCCATGGTAACTAGGAGAACAGACGTTGACACAAGCTACATGTTCCACTACTGCTCAATCACCTCTGATTACTCAGAGGTCATTGTGCAATTCTTCACTGACGTGATGAAGCCGAAAGTTGCACCCTCAAGGAACTTCAAACTCGCGATACTGTACCAGGACTCTTCGTACGGCAAGGGCTGCTACGATTCCTCGGTTCAAACCATCAAAGATCTCAAACTGCCCATCGAAATTGTGGCGGCGGAGAAATTCATAATGACCGATGTTGACTTCCACACACAACTCGCAAAGATCAAAGCGGCAAAGCCTGACGGAGTGTACCACGCAGGCCTGGTCGCTGACACAGCAACAGCGATCAAACAAGGACTGGGCGATGTCGGTTTGAAGACCGTATATGTTGCTGTGGAGTGCTGCGATGACCCGAACTTCTTCAAACTGATAGGAGAATGGGCTGACTATCAGGTGCTCGAGTCAAAGTTCTCTTCCGCCGCAGACAGCTACATGCCCTCAGTGGACAAATACGTCGCGGCGTACAAGAAAAGGTGGAATATTCTGCCGGGCATGATGGGCGCAGACACTTATGACGCCATATACCTTACCAAGGCAGCCATAGAGAAAGCTGGCACTCTCGACAAAGCAAAAATGAGAGACGCCATCGAGGCGATACAGATCCCGCAGATGCTCATTCCAATGAAGAACGGCACTATCAAATTCGATGAGAATCACGAGATAGAGCCCATCTGCTTCATCGAGCAGCTGCGCTACGACAAGACCACTAACTCTGTCAAACCATCCATCATCTATCCTGAGAAGATGAAGACGAAAAGCTTCGAGCTGCCCCCATTCTACACTGCCGGACAGTGATCATCACTAATACAAGAGAACTAGTGACGATCAGTTCTCTTGTACTCTTCTCTTCCTAATTCGAAGGCCTGCAGATTCGCGTCCAGATATTTCGAAGGCGACCGGTCAGCAATAGCTTTCTTCAACGTCTCCGGTTTCACCGGGATCCTCTTCAGTGCCGATATGAACCCCAGAATCGCCGAATTTTGAGTCGCCAAGTTCCCAGTTGTTTCGGCGATCTTCATCGCGTCGATGACCATTACGTTCTCTGAAGCTCTAGAGACCTCCTTCAGGATTGCATCGTCGGCTGGATACCCTTTGCCTAGAAGATATGAGGAGGGAGGCACTATGGTTGTCTTGCTCAACAGTACCAGTGTCTCGCGGTTTGCGTACTTCAGTGTTCTGAGTACTTCCAGTTGTTCAAATCCAATTATGAGGTCTGCACTACCTTCCATGACGGTTGGTGAGTGGACTTCGCCAATGCGGACGTGACATGTGACCGAACCGCCTCTCTGTGCCATCCCATGAATCTCAGCGATCCTTGCGTCGAGCCCCTCGCGAAGGGCTGCCTCACCAAGGATTTCTGAAAGAAAGAGGACGCCCTGCCCCCCAACTCCGGCTACAATGATATTGTATTCTTCTGGCAGGTTCACTCAACTCGCTTGACAGCGTCAAAGGGGCATACCACGACGCAGAACCCGCAACCGTTGCACATCACTTTGTCTATCTTGGCCTTCTCATCCTCAATGTAGAAAGCCGGACAGCCAAAGTAATCGTTTCTGACACACAACTGGCACCCTTTACACTTGGAATCCACAACTAGGTAGGGTTCCTTTCTTTCACTCTTACCTTCGATGATGCTGCATTGATGCCGCAGAACCACGACAGAAGGACCGGAGAAAGAGATTGCCTCTTTGAGGATTTGTTTGGTCTCAGTGGCGTTGTAGGGATCAGTCACCTTGACGAATTGTACTCCGCACCCTTTTGCCACGTCTTCAATGACTACGTGTGCGCCGCGGATGTTTGGATCCCACGAGCCAGGATGAGGCTGAAAGCCAGTCATCGCGGTCGTCATGTTATCCAAGACCACTACGACTATGCGGTGATTGTTGCTGACCGCGTTGATGAGACCAGGAATTGCGGCGTGGAAGAATGTTGAGTCTCCGACTATGGATAGAACGGGTTCATTTTGGACTCTGCTCACGCCGGATGCAACGCCGACGCCGGCACCCATACAGATGAGAATGTCGCCGATAACCTCCGGTGGCTGAATTCCTAACGCGTAACATCCAATATCCGTGCAGTAGACGGTCTTTGGTTTCAGGGTCGTTTTCATGAGGTAGAAAGAGGCGCGGTGAGGGCAGCCGGGGCAGAGCACGGGTGGCCGCGGGGGAATCGGAAACGAGAGTCTGAAACCCCTGCCCTCCGTCAGCTGCTTCGGAAGATTCTTTCCAAGACCTTTACAGAAAGCGTCGCACACGATTCCGGTAGAGTACTCATGGTTTTTCGGTAGGTGTCCCGTCAACTTCCCTAGGATGCTTGAGCTGTTAGGTGTTCCATAAGCGATGCTTCTGACCGCATTCTCTAGGATTGGCTCTAGCTCCTCCACGATGAATACTTTCCTGAATCTTCCAACAAAATCCCGGACTAGCCTGTCAGGCAGAGGATGGGTTAATCCCAGTTTCAGAACTGACGCGTTGATGTTGAGTATGCTTAATGCTTCAATGCTGTAGTTGGTCGATACACCCGACGTGATGATCCCTAAGTCTTCGCCCTCTCTGATGACCTTGTTGAAGTCTGTAATTTCACTAATCTCTCTCGCCTGATCCAGTCTCTTTAGGAGTACTTCATGTCTTGTCAATGCGTTGCTGGGTATCATGACAAAGCGTTTCGCATCCTTCAGAAAATGGGGCTTGGACGGTTTCTCCACAATCTCTCCAAGTCTAACCGGGCTCAATGTGTGATTTACACGCGTTGTGGTTCTGAGAAGCACCGGGAGCTCCAGTTTTTCCGAGAGTGCGAATGCCTCAACAGTCATGTCCTTGGCTTCTTGAGCGTCTGCCGGTTCCAGGCACGGGATCCCTGCGAGTTGTGCATAGTACCTGTTGTCCTGCTCATTCTGGGAGCTCCAGCATCCAGGGTCGTCGGCTGAAACAATCACACATCCCGCCCTCACTCCTACATACGCTAGTGTCACCAAGACGTCGGAGGCAACATTCACACCGACATGCTTCATGCTCGCAATCGATCGCACGCCTGTAACCGCTGCTCCGGCTGCAACCTCAAGGGCGACCTTCTCGTTTGTTGAGTACTCCACGTACATACCGGTCTTTTCAGACGCCGTGTAGAGAGTGTCCGTGATCTCAGATGCTGGCGTTCCAGGATAACACGTCGAGACTTTGACACCGGCTTCGAGACAGCCCCGAGCAATCGCCTCATTGCCCGACAGAAGCACCCGATCGCCGGACGCTCCTAACAGTTTCTTGAGACTGTCCACTCTAGCATCTGCTCCGGTTGAAAAGAACCGCCGGTCTTCTTCGGCTCGCAAGTAGGGACAGCATCATGTCAGGATTCACCTGTACGTTTTGAGCAGTTGCCCGAGATCTAGTTTCGGAGTTGGAACTCTCAAGCGTTCTGCAATTGTGGGACGGTCTTGTTTGAATAGTGTACCTATCATGATCTTCTCTTTCGTTCGTGCGATTCTGAGGGCTGCTTCATAATTGGACGGATCATGGTCCGAACCAATTTCGACAATATCGTCCATGTAGTCATTCCAAGTGTCATGATAGGTTGGGCACGGGTTTAGTACGTGTATCAATGAGAAGCCTTTGTGCGCGATTCCTTCAGCGATCAAATGTGCTAGGTGGTTGGGTCTGCCGGGAAAGCCTCGACCAAGGAATGAGATGCCACACGACAGTGCATATTGGTCGATATCGAGCGGGTCTTCAGGATTTCCACTGGGAGTAGCATCTGTCCTATATCCGAGTGGTGTTGTGGGTGACGGTTGACCTTTTGTCTGTGCGTAGATTCCGTTATCGATAACAATGAAAGTTATGTCAGGATTTCTTCGGGCCGCGTGTAGGAAATGTCCTCCGCCGATGGCGAATGCGTCTCCGTCCCCTGCGATTCCAATGACGTGTAGTTCGGGTTTGGTGATGTTGATTCCTTGGGCGACAGGTAGCACTCTTCCATGGAGTGTGTGGAAGCCATAGGTCTTGAAGTTGTGTGGGAAACGGCCGTTGCATCCAATTCCGGCAACGATTATGATTTGTTCATGGCTGAGACCAAGCTCCTGGAATGCCATGTCAACAGCCTTGAGCACGCCGTAGTCGCCACAGCCTGGACACCATGTTGGAAGGTAGTCCTTCTCCCTGTACTCGTGTGTATCGATGCTCATTTTGAAGCCAGACCTTCGATCTTGCGGAAAATCTCTCCAGCCGTGAAAGGCAGTCCTTCTGACTTGCCAAATGGAATTGGTTCAATGCGGAAGGCTGCGCGAAGTACGTTGGCAAACTGGGATGTGTAATTCAATTCCGGAACAAGCAGCACTCTGACTCCTTCTATGAACTTGGAGATCTGCTCTTTGGGCAGCGGATTCATCAGTTTGCACTGCAGCCAGCTCACAGGGATGGATTTCTCCTTGGCACGTAAAACAGCTTCATGGATTGCTCCCTGGGTGGAGCCCCAGCCAATCACACCAAGATTGGCCTGCGGATCAGATAGTTCCATGACGTTCAACGGATCGTTGGCAAGTTCCGCTGCAGCCGTTTCGAGCTTTCGGAATCGTTTCGCAGTCATTTCCGAATGGACGTCCGGGTTGACGTTTGGTTGACCTTTCTCATCATGCTCTACGGTCTCAGCAACGTACTGTCCATTGGGATCACCCGGTATCGAGACAGGCGAGATGCCGTCGCTGGTGACAGCGTATCGACGGTAATTGTTGCCAGCAATTTCCGCTCTCCGCCGATCCAGAATTTTCAGCTTCTCCAGGACAGGTAGAGGCATGGCTTCCATTTGTGAGGCCATCGCCTGGTCTGTCAGAACGATAACGGGAAGTTGGTATCGTTCGGCGAGGTTGAATGCTCTTACAGTCTGGTAGAAGCAGTCTTCTACATTGCCTGGGGCGAGGACGATCCTTGGGGCATCGCCATGTCCACCGTACAGTGCATGGTTGAGATCCGATTGCTCAGTCTTAGTTGGAAGGCCTGTTGAGGGCCCGCCTCTTTGCGCATCAACAATAACCACTGGGATCTCGGCCATAGAGGCCATACCGATCATCTCGGTCATCAGCGAAAATCCTGGTCCTGAAGTTGCTGTCATTGACTTTGTGCCCGCGAA
Organism: uncultured Candidatus Bathyarchaeia archaeon; assembly: GCA_964353625.1. Taxonomy (GTDB): domain Archaea; phylum Thermoproteota; class Bathyarchaeia; order 40CM-2-53-6; family 40CM-2-53-6; genus CAVPLU01. Next base: position 6,828 of record CAYGWT010000067.1, read on the forward strand.
GGAGGCTCCTATCGCTGCGCCCAGCGAGGCTATCTCATCTTCTCCCTGAAACAGAGTCCCTCCGAAACCGGGGAGAACGGCCGCCATTTCTTCGATGATGTCTCCTGCAGGAGTTATTGGGTATCCGGCGTAGAAACGACATCCCGCGGCGATGGCGCCTAACACTACCGCCTCGTGTCCGGAGAGAACAATCTTGTCAGAATTCTTTGGCCGCGTAGGAGTAACTGCTTTTGGCGCTAACTTGTACCCGATGCCTATTGCGGAAAGATTCTTTTGCAGCAGATCCTTCCGCGATCCCAACTTTTCAGTCACCACATCCACTAGGATCGATTCTTCGACGCCAATGTGGGCTGCTACGTATCCGGATATGATCATGTTCCTGACTTTAGTTGAACGCAGATCATCTTTGGCGATCTTGGTGAATGGAGCACCAGTACAACGTCTTGGCAAAGGCGTATGGTCTTTCGGAGTTCGGTCTTGATCGATGATGACCTCACCCTCTGGTCTAAGATCCTTGGAGTGCATCGAGAGAGCGTCGGTGTCGAACGCGACGAGAAGATCGAGTAGGTCACCTTGAGAGTAGGCATGTGAGTCGCTTATTCGAAGTTGATACATGCATGAGCCGCCTCGAACTGAGGGAGGAAAGGTTCTGAAGCTGAAGATACTCAGTCCCATGCGTGAGACGGCGCAGGTCAGGACATTGCCGGCCAGAACCACACCATCGCCCGCCTCCCCTGCCAGACGAATAGTTAGATCCAAATGGTAACCTACTAGGTTGGTTTGCCTCCGATGGTTTCGCGGGCTCTCTTATGGTTTTCTTTAGTGGAGCTTCACCGATCTCACCCGCACCAATGAAGATTCTTGCATACATCTTCTTTCTTGGTGTGTGGTGTACGCACACTAAACCTCTCTCTCACACAAGAACTGGTGTGAGACTCGATAGTGGATTAAGCGCTAGAGATTAGCCTGAACACGTTCGCTTGTTCCGTAAGAGGTACCACGGAAGTGAGCAATTACCACATCGTGTTGATTAGTGACTGTGACATCGCAAATTCCTATTCTTCCACTGAGTAATCTCTCTTCTGCTGTCGCAGTAAGTGTATCCCCCTTCACCGCGCTAGCTGAATAGTTGATATTGCAAGCGAGAGCTAGCGTTTTTCTGTTACGCGAATTGCAGGCATACGCGAATGCTACGTCTGCCAAAGTAAAAGTGATACCCCCATGACAAATGCCGAAACCATTCAACATGTCTCCACGCACTTTCATTAGTACTCTCGCAAAGCCAGGTCTTATGATCTCAAGTGTTATGCCGAGAGCGTGACCTACCATATCCGATTTGTCCATGGCAATTCCGATACACTCTGCAATGTGCTGTGCTTCATCGCTTTCCATTGGTTATCTCAAGGGTCAGGAAGAACTTACTGTTCTATGAAGCGTGTGGTCACCAGTTCAACTGAAATTTGCAGCACGTGCTGATTTTCGGATAGACTGCAGGTTTGGCAAGCAGAAAAAAGAAAACCGCGGGAAAGCATTTGAACCCTTGCAACTGATCGAATCCTGCGATAGTTCGTCACCTATGGGGTAAATGATACTGGTAAACTGATGCGCGAATCCCGTCCCCAGCACCAATTGACGTGATTCTTGAGTCCTTGGAATTCTCCTCTAGCGGTTTGAGTCCCGGCGGCCGCACCATCTAGACATTAATTTCTAGACATTAGCAAGCTGCCGTGTTGAGAATGTGTTCCGTTCTATAGCGCTAGGCGGATTGGAGCAACTCAGTTGAATAGAGATGATCGCATATGAACTTCCAGTTCAAAATTGAGTGAGTCCGGTGGGAGACCACCCGAATGGGTATGCATCCGAGGGTCGGTGCGGGGCAGGGGATTTCAGCCCCAATTTACCGGTACAGATACACAGTCAGTCTAAGTGTCGCGTTGGTGACGTCAAGTCTACGGTTGCTACGTTTTCGTTTTCTACCGTAAAAAGTCGGTTGCTACCATAGT
>CAYGWT010000068.1:0-5736 GCA_964353625.1 uncultured Candidatus Bathyarchaeia archaeon
TCATTAGAGACGCACTGCTCAACAGGGGATCACCTGCAAGCTTGACACTGGAGCTACTGTCCGCTTTCGCGTACATGATCCTTGCACTTTCTGTTGCGATCAAGATATTCAACAGCGAGAAAGCAATGGTCCGCTATTGACGCTAACGAACGAGCACTCCGATTTTCTGGAGATGTGCAGCAGTCTGCTTTCTTTCGTAGCGGAGGTCTTTTCAGCTACAGAGACAGACCTTCTGATCGTACAAGGGTCATCAGGAAGACTCAGGGATCCCGGCGAAGGAGAGTAGACACGCGATGGCCAGTGACGTGTACGAGCAGCTTGCAGATGCCTTGGATAGACTTCCGAATGGTTTCCCCAAGACAGCATCCAGAGTTGAAATCGCAATCCTGAAGAAAATCTTCTCACACGACGAGGCGTCTCTCGCCAGCCAACTGAGCGGTCACAGGGAACCGCTAGACGCCATAGCGAAACGCGTAGGCCTTTCCATGGAAGAGGCGGGACAGAGTCTGATGAGGATGGCTCAAAGAGGCCTCGTGTGGTTTGATCAGGGCACGGAGAAGCCTCGATTCAGACTGGCTCCATTCATTGTCGGCATCTACGAAGAACAAGTAGACGTGATGGATCACGAACTTGCCCATCTCGTCGAAGAGTACCTCGCGAACGGTGGAGCGACCGGCATCATGAAACCCCAACCCGCCCTACACCGTGTCGTCCCTGCCCAGAAAGCTGTGAAATCCGAGTGGATTCTCCCATACGATGATGTTCGCAAGATCCTACTCTCTTCGAAGACATTCGGTCTTCGCGACTGCATCTGTCGAGTCCAGCAAGACAACATCAATCATCGTCGATGCGACTTTCCGTTGAGAACTTGCCTCTTCTTCTCACCGTTTGAACGTCCGCCCAGTCCGCTTGATGTTTCGAGAGAACAGGCGCTTGAGTTCATCGACAAGGCCGAAGAGATCGGCCTTGTACATACCGTCAGCAATGTCATGAAAGGAGTTGGCTACGTGTGCAACTGCTGCGGTTGTTGTTGTGGCATCCTTCGAGGAATCAACGAATACGGAATCGAGAAATCGGTAGCCCAAGCCAACTACTTTGCAGTCATTAATCCTGATGAATGTCTGGGATGCGGAACCTGCATAGAAAGATGCCAAGTGCACGCTATCTCCGATAAAGATGGGGTAAGCGTTGTAGATCGCAAGCGCTGCATAGGCTGCGGCCTGTGTGTCACAGGCTGCCCAAACAACGTAGCGAGACTAGAGCGAAAACCAGAGAGCGAGACTGTTCATCCTCCGGCTGACTTCGCAACGTGGGGACGCGAGCGCCTACTCAACCGAGGATTGACCAAGTAGACCAAGATGCGTTGTCTTGATGAGATTCGGCAAGAGCAGAGGTTCACAATTGCAGAGCGTCCAGGCAATTTCTCTGAGAGTTATCCATAAGTACACGCAAAATTCAAGCATGTTTCACGAGTTGCATTCAAATTGGTTTCATTCGTAGGCTTATGGAAAGGAAAGGATTTCCTCGATACAAACGATTTCTCGCAAGAAGAGATCAAGCGCATTCTAGATGTAGCAGACGCGTTAAGACGGATGTTCTGGGCTCACAAGAAGCATCATTTTCTATCTGGAAAGACGCTGTTCATGATGTTCTACAATAGGTCACTGAGAACACGCAACTCATTCGAGGCGGGAATGTATCAACTGGGCGGGCATGCGCAATTTCTAAGCTCGCAGGACGTCTACACGCCTGCGTTGCCCGAAGATATGGTGGCATATCAGACTGAGGCCATCTCTGACGTTGGCAGAGTCCTCAGTAGATACGGAGACGCAATTGCGATCCGCATCTATGGCGACGCGGCGAAATGGAATATTGGCAGAGGTCACAAGGTTGTTCAGGAGTTCGCGAAACACGCAACGATCCCTGTCCTCAACATGGAAGACGACATGTATCATCCATTCCAAGCGCTGGCAGACGCTCAAGCAATGAGGCAGGCAATTCCGAAACTGAAAGGAAAGAAACTCGTAGTATCCTACGCCTATTCCGGAGGATTGAAACCGCTAGCTGTACCACAAAGCGAGGTACTCATAGGAACGCAACTCGGAATGGATGTCGTGCTCGCGCATCCGAAAGGTTTCGAACTAGAAGATGTGGTACTCGAAGCATCGAAGGCGAATGCAGATAGATACGGAGGACAATTCACTGTCATCAACGACATGAAAAAGGCCTTTGAAGGCGCGGATATCGTTTATCCGAAGGCTTGGTCGCCAAAGAACTTCTTTCCGCCACACAGCGGGTCTCCAGACAAAGCAGGCGCCACTGCCTATCAGGACCAGTTTAAGGATTGGATCTGCACGCAGGAGCTCATGGATCTGACGAACAAAGGCAAGTACATGCATTGTGGACCAGCAGATCGCGGTCAAGAAGTGACTGACGACGTTATCGACAACAAACACTACTCACTGTACTTTGAAGAAGCTGAGAACCGACTGCACGTGCAGAAAGCTGTAATGGCTTTGGTCATGGGTGACCGTGCACGCCGATCAAGAAAATGACCTCGCTGATGAGGTGCAAGTCAAATTATTGGCGGAGCCTAGACGCCAGACGACTCTCTATTTCTTAGTTCAGTCTCAGCAGTTCGATCAGCATTTCCTCTAAGAACGCTACCACACTCTTCCTTTGGTCGAGTCCACCTGATCCCATAAGCGTTTCAAATCACATCGGCACTGTGGCACAAGATAATCAGAAGACTAATCAACTAATTTGGGGCCCCATTCGTTGGATACGAAGATGGCTGTTCGTTGGGACCGAGTACGACTTGCACAAGAAAACGTATTCGGCTGTATCGGGAGGACACCTCTCGTTGAGCTTCGCAAAATCCGCGGGGCTGAGGGGATCTCACCTAAGATCCTCGTGAAGCTAGAGTACATGAATCCAACTGGCAGCCTCAAGGACAGAATCTACCACGAAATGATAACCCGTGCCATCGCACGTGGCGACCTGAAACCGGGCATGGAGATCCTCGAGGCATCAACAGGGAACGCGGGCATTGCATGCGCATTTGTCGCGAAATTGCTAGGCTATCCGACAACGATCGTCCTTCCGTCGGGGATGAGCCAAGAGCGGATGAAACTGATTCGAGCGTACGACGCCAGAATAGTCAACACGCCCGGTGCCGAAAGCGATGTAGACCTTTGCATCAAGAAGATCGAGGAATTGAAACGAGATAACCCGGGCAAGTATTGGGAACCAGCACAGTTCGCAAATCCAGACAATATTAGCGCCCACTTCAAGGCAACTGGACCCGAAATATGGGAACAGACCAAGGGCAAAGCAGACTGTTTCGTGGCATCTCAAGGAACGGGCGGAACGCTGACCGGTGTTGGCAAGTTTCTGCGGAAGAAGAACCGTAGAGTGTTACTGTACGCGGTTGAGCCTGCGGAGGCACCAATCCTTGCAAAACGAAGATGGGGAACTCACAAGATCGAAGGAATAGGTGACGGTTTCGTTCCGCGGAACTTGCACCTCAAGCTGCTGACTGGCGTGGTGACTACGACCTCAGAAGAAGCTCTAGACATGGCACGACGGCTTTCAACAACTGAAGGCATCTTCTGCGGGATTTCCTCAGGATGCAATGTTGCAGCAGCTGTTAAGATTGGGCGGAGGCATCCAAAGCTTCGTGCTATCGTGACAATGATCAACGACACGGGTCAAAGATACTTCTCAACTGAGCTGTGCGGCGAAGTCAAGTCTGTTGAGATACCGGAACGCGAGCATCAGCTCGACGAGTACAGTCTGTCAGAGCTGGACAAGTATCAGTCATCATGGGAGATCATCGAATAGCAGGCTAGTGGTTCGAGGAAAGCCTATATCATCTCTTGAAACTGTCAAGCGCGAGCCAGAATTGGCAGATAACCTCCTCTTCAACATCGGGCTAATTCTTGCAGTCGGCGGAGTCGCGCTTGCAATACTAGCCATTTTTGTCGCGATCCTGAAATCGGCAAGTGGAACGGGGCGAGTCCGCGGTGGAGGGGTCATTATGATAGGTCCTGTGCCAATAGTCTTCGGAACAGACAAGAAATCCGCTCGAATGCTAGTACTCCTCGGCATTGGCTTGATGATTGTGCTACTACTTTTCTCGCTGCTCCCAATTGTGTGGAGGTAGCGGTTTGTCTCAACGCTGCGAGATCTGTGGGAGTCAAGAAGCTCGGTTCGTCTGCAGCAGATGTGGCAGGCGAGTATGTCTGCGAGACTTTCAGCAGGGACGATGGCTCTGCGCTGCCTGCGAACCGGGCATCCAGACAGATGCCTCACAATTGAGGAGCGTGCCTCTGATGGGGCTCTCTTGGATCTTCTTCGCCAGTTTTGCACCGGTATTCCTTGGCATGGTCATTATGATGATCGCTTCCGCTATGCAGGGTCAAGGCTCGACGAGCGGAGGCGTGGTGATCCTGATAGGGCCGATTCCGATAATCCTAGGAAACGGACCTGAATCAAACTGGCTGATTCTATTGGCTTCGATAATCACAGCAATCGCGCTGACGGCTTTTCTGCTGACGCGTAGGAAGACCGGTAGCTAGAAAGCTACTTTCGCGCATTCGCCAATGCCTTGATACTAGCAGGCCTTGAGTGAGACCCGAGGAACGCGGAAAACGAATAGCAGAAGGTTTCAGCTGGAGGCGCACAGATAGCTCCACGACACGCTCGAGTGACTTCTCTGTCACGTCGTCTCTCATGTCAGAATGGAACCTCGTTCTGGTTCGCTGATTCTCAAGCCCTTAATGTATACGTGGATGACAGGCCATGCAGGGATCTGATTGATGGCCTACTATTGTGAGAATTGCGGACATAAGGTGGGCAGTGCTAATTCTGCGAATGTACACCGAAGGTTCGGCCACACAGTCGTCACGTTGATGCTTGAGGCTGCCGATTTGGCGGACGAGTTCGACGAGGATGAGTTGGAGGAAGCGGCATAGCGAGAGGCCCCGTCGAAAGGAAAGTAGAGAAGACCATACCAGGTGTCCTTGTCAAGTCGTCAGGTCGCTCGTTGCGCGTCGTTCGCGTCCTTGGGAAAACAAAACAACAGTGACGGCTTAGGATGAATTAGAAAATGAGGAGACAGAAGGCTTAGCATTAGTGAGGTTAGCCTTGGCTGTTGTTTGTATATATCGAAATATTACATGATATGATTGGGGGTGCTATGGGGTCTCATGAAGGACGGTATTGAAATGTCGTATTGCGAAAGTTGCGAGGAGTATCTTGGCGAGATATCTATAGCAACTAACATAAGTTCTTAATCTTGTTCTCGCATCCCGTATGTATGAACTTGGAGACTCTGGAAGAGGCCTACAGGCAGGAGAAGGATCCGAAGGTAAGGGAGAGACTGCTCATGGTGATGGGCGTCTTGGATGGCAAGACCACGAGAAGGGTGGCGGCTGACCTTCGTTGTCCACAGCCCAACATTGTCTACTGGAAACGACGATTCGAAAAGGAAGGGTTGGAAGGATTAAAGGATAAGCCGAGGTCGGGGAGGCCGCTGAAGGTAGCCTCGTGGAAGCTGACACGTATCAAAACACTGATCGAGAAGAAACAGTACTGGACGGCAACTGAGGTTACGCAGCTGATACACGAGAAGACTGGCGTACAGTACTCGTTGATGCACGTCACCCGCCTCCTCCACAGGTGGGGCCTCTCCAAGCAGCGGCCGAGAAAGAAACACATCAACGCCGCCACCGA
>CAYGWT010000069.1:0-1546 GCA_964353625.1 uncultured Candidatus Bathyarchaeia archaeon
GGCATCCGGGTGGTTGACACAAACATCTGGCTCATACATCTGATTCTCTTCGCAGATTCTGTGAGTATTCGATTGTGTCATGCGTTCTGATCGCTCGCCATCTTCTGTGTATGCACACTCACCTAATGCTTGCAGGCGGCTCCGATCGTCAAGGAACAAGTGAGAGATACGAGGAGAGCAAGACCGTGTTTTGCAGAACAGTGGTTCTTCAATAGACTGTTACCCTTGAAAGACTATTGCCACGTATTTTGAGTAAAACCTGCAATCTATGGTCTTGGCATGGGAAGCGATGGGAACGCATCAAATCAAGCTGGAGAATTCTCAACATGTGAAGCCGCGTTGTGATAACTTTCCAAAAAATCAATCTACAGAAACTTGAAATGATCCGTTTACCTTGACGTACGTGCAAGTGTCGGCGTGGGTGTAGCCACGCCAAAATGGAATAAGGCTGCAGCGACTGGAAAGGAGTAACTTAGTTGTCGGTTAGACTTGGCAAAATTATGGGGATCCCGATAATAATTCACTACACGTTGTGGTTTGTCTTTATTCTGATTGCCTGGTCACTGGCCACCGGTTACATGCCTAGCCAGTATCCCGGACTTGGGTTGCTCACATACTGGGCAATCGGCATCGTGTCCGCGATAATTCTCTTCGCTTCAGTTCTAATTCATGAGCTGTCTCATTCCTACATTGCTAAGAAGAATGGTCTTCCGATAGGAAGAATCACGCTCTTCTTCTTCGGCGGGGTCTCAGAGATAACGGAGGAGCCTCAGGATCCCGGCTTGGAGGTTCGAATGGCTGCCGCAGGGCCCCTCATGAGTTTTCTTATCGCGGGAGTATTGGGCGCTCTCTGGTATCTCCTGAGTCTTGTGAAAGCACCAGTGGCGGTCACGGCGACGCTTGGGTACGGCGCTCTGATAAACGTCATTTTGGGCATCTTCAACCTGCTGCCTGCCTTTCCGCTAGATGGTGGAAGAGTCTTCCGCGGAAGCATCTGGAAGCGCTCGAAGAACCTCATCTCAGCCACGAGGACAGCAACGCGAGTCAGCGAGGGCATCTCCCTACTCATGATGCTGGGAGGATTCGCAGCAATAATCATGGGAGACTTTGTCAATGGCATATGGATAATCTTCCTTGGCTGGTTCATCAGATCCGGAGCCGAAACCAGTCTAAAGCAGACACTGGTTGGTGAGGTCCTGTCCGGCGTCACGGTCGGGGACATTATGACCCGAGATGTGTTAACAGTTCCCGCCAATATCACGGTCGACCAACTTGTGTCGGAGTACTTCCTTGTTCATCCTCATGGTGGTTATCCTGTTGTTGAAGGCAAGCAGGCGCTCGGCATAGTCACGATGCAGTGCGTACGGTCAGTCCCGAAGGAGAAACGATCATCGACCATTGTCAAAGAAGCCATGATTCCCTGCGAGAAAGCGGTGACTGTCAAGCCGTTGGTATCTGCTCTCGATGCCATGCATATGATGGCGCGTCAGAATGTGGGAAGACTTCTAGTGTTCGACGGACCACAAATGCTCGGGATTGTGACTAG
>CAYGWT010000070.1:0-5092 GCA_964353625.1 uncultured Candidatus Bathyarchaeia archaeon
AATGTAACTCGAATCACGCATCTCGTTCTTAGCTAGGAGCGTGGTTGTTGCTCTGCATAGATCAGCCTCCGAGTATGGAAGCGGCATCATGTAGGCGTGTGCGGATTCCCTAAAGCGAGTCATGTGCTCCTTCAGGCGAAAGATCGAAAGCCCATCACCGGCCTTGTAGGCTCGTATTCCTTCGAAGACGGCAGTTCCATAGTGAAGGGCGTGGGTCAGAATGGGGACATTCGCCTTTTCCAATTCAACGAACTCGCCGTTCATCCATACAAATTCTGGCTCTTTCAAGGACTTGGGCTCCTCTGGCCGCTGCGCCACCGATGTTGCATATTACACTTACGAGAAATGAGAGAATTGCTCGCTGCGTCTTGACTCATCACGCGATCATCTCGTTGTCGCCGCGCCTGCGCGAGCTGAGCCCTGGCTTCTATCCCGCATCCCCGATGATGTTCAGACCTCACTAGAATCGCCAGCCGGTAATGACTACAAGTACTTAATTTTCTTGATGGCGCAGCCGGCGATTGCGTTGATTGCAACTTATTCCTTTTGCGCAGTTCCGCAAGGATTTCTAGTGCAAATCCTCGTTGGTCAATATTCGAGCTCCGCTTCCTGCAAGGGTCTCCTCAGTCTTCTTCTGATCATCGGTCCTAAGTATCAAGGCCAAACTACCACTGATGAAAGAGGATGTTGAGTAAGCATAGTCAATATTTATTCCGATATCACCCAGATCATCTGCAATACTCGACAGTCTTACCTCGTCGGTGATAAGAACGCCTGTGACCTCGACATTCTTCTTAGATTTGGCGAGGCTATGACCACGACTCTCCAGGTGTTTAGCCGCCTTTTCAGGTTCAGCTACAATGAGTCGAATGAGCCCAAATTCTCCAGCTTCCGCAATAGAGAGCGCAAACACCTTGAAATCCTCAAGATCTGCAAGTACGCTCGCCATCTTTTTCGGTTTGTTTTCCATGAATACACTCAGCTGATGAAGAGTCATTCCGCGCCACACTGAGTTGTAGAAACTCAGCCTATCTTATATTTGATTGCTACCAGCTAGGTCTGCCAACCCGAAATGAACGGAACGACGAGAGTGCAAGCCTTGTTAAGATGTATTGACGTCGCTAAGAGCTTCGGCGGTCTCCAAGCTTTGAAGTCTGTGACCTTGACAGCAGACGATCAGAAGATCACTGGAATCGTAGGACCAAACGGGTCAGGTAAGTCAACTCTCATGAAGCTGATCAGCGGATTCTACCACCTCGACGGCGGGGACATAATCTTTGATGGAAAACAAATAGCGAACTTTCATTCACATGACATCTGCAGGTTGGGGATATCGAGAACTTCACAGATCGTTCAAGCATTCTACGGAATGACTGCGCTAGAGAACGTTCTAGTAGGTGCGACTTTTGGAGCAGCAAACAGAGTTCCCGCATCCGACCGTAGGCAAGCGGCCCAAGATGCGCTATGCATAGTCAACTTCCCGTCTGAGAAGTTCAACAGCTTGGGGAGTGATCTCACAATAGCTGAACTTAAGCGGCTTCAACTCGCAAAGGCTCTCGCCAGCAAACCGAAGCTTCTGCTCCTCGATGAGCTCCTAACCGGCCTCAACCCGACAGAGTCTGACAAAGAGATCCAGCTCATCAGGAAGATTGGTGCCCTCGGAACCTCAATCATTATCGTCGAACATGTGATGCGAATCATCATGGGACTATGCGACAATGTGATCGTACTCCAACACGGAGAAAAGATAGCGGAAGGGACTCCTCAGGAAATCTCCAAGAACGATTCTGTTGTGAAGGCGTATCTGGGGAGAAAGTATGCGCTCCATGAAGACAACAACGGCGCTCAGGGAGTTGCAAAGTAATGTTACAGGTACAAGGAATCTCCGCACACTACGGTCCGGTGCAAACACTGTGGGACGTTTCGTTCAATATCGCTGAAAAAGAAATCGTGACCATAATTGGACCAAACGGGGCCGGAAAATCTACCCTCGTGAAGACTGTCGCCGGTCTTATCCCAGCATCGAGCGGAGAAATCCAATTCATGCGAGACAGAATAGACAGGCTCCGACCATACGCAATAGCCAGAAGAGGCATATCACTGATACCAGAGAATAGAGACATTTTTCCGAAAATGACAGTCCTGGATAATCTTCTTCTCGGCGCCTACAAAAGAGGCCAGCGCGACGCAAAAGACTCGTGCGAATGGGTATTCCAACTCTTCCCTGTGCTCAAAACCAAATCGAAGAAGATTGCCCAAACACTCAGCGGAGGAGAACAACAGATGCTCGCAATAGCCCGCGGCCTCATGTCAAAACCGAAACTACTCATGCTCGATGAGCCATCACTCGGCCTCGCGCCAATTCTCGTCGATGGGATTATTGATACAGTTGCTGAAATCAACGAAGAAGGAATGACTGTGCTCCTAGTAGAGCAAAACGTGCAGGAAGCACTGGAAATCGCTCACCGAGCGTATGTCCTTGAAGAGGGAAGAATCACTCAGACGGGCACCCCCCACGATCTAGTTAATGATGAGCGAATCAAGAGCGCATATCTTGGAATGTGAAAGTTGCGACAGACGACAAGTCTTAAGTAGACATTTGAATGGAACCGCTCGGAACGCTGAACAATGAGTTGAACTTGTTTGACAGTTGATCTCCGAACTCGTAAGAGTCAGAGCAACGCACGTTCGCACTCAGTAGAAAATGGATTTTGGTTTGCATCCCATGGCGCTAGTAATTGATTTCGTATTGGTCTCTCAAGTGCTTTTTTGGGGTACGATACTAGGATGCATATACATTCTCATAGCCTCAGGGCTGAATCTGATTTTCGGCGTGATGAAACTTGTCAACTTCGCTCACGGTGAATTCGTTGTCATAGGCGGCTATGTTAGCTACTGGGCTGTGACTCTGCTAAGCATAAACCCCTACGCAGCTATCTTCATTTCGATGATAGTAACCGGACTTTTTGGGGTCGCAGTCGAAAGAACATGCTTCAGAAGGGTTCTTGGATCAACAAAAGTGAATGAAGTCCTCCTAAGTGTTGGCTTGATTTACATATTACAGAATTTCATGGCTCTCGCGTGGACTGACTATCCACGAGGAATACGTAGCCCGTATGAGAAAACAGCCATTTCACTGGGCGCTGGGAATCTGAATCTTGACTGGGCGATAGCCATCTCAATAACAATTGCCATAATGGTTGGCCTTCACGTTGTGCTCAACTTCACCGAGACAGGAAGGGCAATGAGAGCTACAAGCCAGAACAGACGAGCCGCCACTCTGATGGGTATTGATGTGGAGCGAATAGATATGCTGAGCTTCGGAGTCGGAATATCGCTTGCGGCAGCTGCAGGAACATTACTAGCAATAATTACCTCGATTACGCCATCCGCTGGGTCGCTCCCCGCATTGAAGGCATTTGCCATCATAGTGCTTGGAGGGTTAGGTAGCTCAGCAGGGGCCGTGATTGGTGGCATAGCATATGGTGTAGTCGAAGGGATGGCCGTCTTCACCCTCGGAGGAACATGGAGAAATGCCATAGGATTCGTTATTCTGATACTCGTTTTGATCTTCAGGCCGACTGGCCTCTTTGGCGAAGGTGAATAGTGCATTTGGAAATCAACCTTCCCCACACACGCCAACCCAAAGACCTCGCCGTGCCCGCGATTCTACTGGCAATCGCCTCGATAGCGCCGTTCCTTGTTCCAAATCCGTACGTTCTACATGTCATGGTACTCATACTGTTCTACGTCGGATACGCCTCAAGCTGGAATATCTTAGCCTACTCAGGTCAAGTCTCATTTGGGCATGCTGCTTTTCTGGGATTAGGCGGTTACATCAGCACCCTGATCTCCCTCAAGATGGGTCTATTGTGGATTGGGATCGTGGTTGGAGGGGTGGGCGCTGCTGCTGTGGGCCTTCTGATAGGGCTAACGTGCGTGCGACTAAGAGAATGGTTTCTTGCACTTGTAACGTTCGGTTTCACCATGATCCTGGAAGCGATCACAATAGAATTTGATTGGATTACTGCAGGAACATTCGGAATGGCGGTTCCTCCTCTATTGCCGTCACCTCAAGCATACTACTACCTCATGTTGCTTCTTGCACTGTGCCCTGTGACAGTCATGTACTTGTTGAGACGCTCGACCATGGGACTGGCCTTTCAAAGCATTCGGGAAAATGAGGTGGAGGCGAACGCCAGCGGCGTGAATCCGACGAAATACAAGATAATAGCTTTCACGCTAAGCACATTTCTTACTGGTATCCTGGGGGCATCCTATGCACATTTTGTGGGCTTCATCAATCCCCAGATCTTTAACTTAGATTTCTCATTCTGGCCGGTCATAATGACAGTAATCGGTGGGATGGCTACGCTTGAGGGGCCGATAGTTGGAGCTGTCCTTCTGATGTTCGTATTGGAGTTTCTTAGAATGATAGATCCTAGAGTCAAGTTATTGTTGATAGGAGTAACAATGGTTCTTGTGATGATTCTGATGCCCCGAGGTATTGTCCCACTCGCAAAGTCACGCATCAAGAAAGCCAGCGAAGAAGTCTCTGATTCAAGGCGATTGTGATGTACTGGGATCCAAGTGTGGAAAAAACGCCGCGGAATGAGCTCAGAAGTCTGCAGGAAAGGAGCCTAAGAGCTCTCCTTTCGTATGTGTACGCGCACTCCGATTTCCATAGGAAGCGATTCAAAGAAGCAGCAATAGACCCTCGAAACATTAACTCATTGGAGGATCTGCGAAAGCTTCCCTTTATGGTAAAGAGGGATTTCAGAGACACATACCCCACCGGAATGTTCTGTGTTCCGAAGAATCAGATTGTTCGTTATCACGCCTCAAGCGGCACAACCGGAAAACCCACCCTGGTCGGATACACGAGAAACGACATCACAGAATGGAGCACATCGCTCGCACGAGGTTTGACCTCTCTTGGAATCGGGAGAGGAGACGTGATGCAGAATGCGTACGGGTACGGGCTTTTCACGGGAGGCCTCGGATTTCACTATGCAGGAGAAATGGTTGGTGCAGTTGTTCTTCCGACGGGAGCTGGAACAACAGAACGCCAAATCGAATTGATGCAGGACCT
>CAYGWT010000071.1:0-2375 GCA_964353625.1 uncultured Candidatus Bathyarchaeia archaeon
CACTTACAGAGACGGACCTGATCGTCGGTGGAAACAAGGTTGTCCTAGAGTTCGTTTCCGAAGGCACCGCAACTGATGGTATGACCCAACGCTTGCCAGGGCTGGCTGCATTCCACTTCAGGAACGGAAGAGTTGAACAAGTTCACGATTACTACGATAGGCTTCTGATCGCTGAGCAGCTAGCCAAGGGATGGTTTGCGAAGACAGTAGTGGGCGTTGTCGTCAACCGTATGCAAAAGGGGTTGCGTTAAGCTCCTTTCACAGTCAGCATCATAGATGAGCAATAGGCACAGTGTTGATCGTTGCGTGGGTGCTTCGCTTCGCGCTATGGCAGAGCTAGGTTGTAATTGATCGTCCTCGCTTCCCGGTGAGTGGGTAGGCTGGTGCGAGCGTCGTAAATTGAACCGTAGTTTTTCCGTGTGTGTAGAGTCTGGTGAGAGAGCAAACTCATCATCGGTTCAAGCGCTTAAACCCCCATCGAGTTAAGCCTGAACACTGGGAGCGAGTTGTGGTCAGGTTGGGACTTATTTGCCAGCCTCAATCTCGACTGTCGTAGAGCAATCAACACATCCTTCTGAAGCTGCTCACTAGCGATATTCATTATGGCTTATCCTCTTCTCCTTCTACCATGCGATCCAATACACTGTCAAACTGAGTGATCCGGAGCCCGTGACGTTCCTACCCAAAATTCTGATCTTCCCTGCAGAGGGCACGTTCGGCCGAACCGTTATTGTCACCTCATCCCCCATGTCATAGTCGAAGGTGCAAACGGCACCGGTGACTGACGCTAGGCCTGTGGTTACATCAACAGATCCTAGCGTGTGGGTCAGCTGGTGTGCGCACCACTAGACCTTTCGGCGACAACAACTTTGAAGTCAAGCTCTGGATGGGATTCACAGGCATCGACTACTACAGCACACAGCTCCTCATCAAGAGGAATCGAACTAATCGCATGGTTCTCATCCACGAAGTAACCTGTCATAGGTGGGTATGGTGACAATTGACTTATCAGAACAAGTTTCGTGCATTGGCTGTTGATCGATATTGAACAAGACCGTTCTGTCGACATTGTTGACAGGTTTCGTTTTGTTGATGCCCATGATCCATACGGCTAGATCTCAGCAACAGCAAGGTGCGGACTGGACATTGGCCATCTACATGGATTCAGACAATAACCTTGAACAATGGGCTCAAGAAGATATGAACGAAATGATGCAAGTTGGTTCAACGGACACCGTCAACATCATTGTTCTATGGGACCATCGTGATAATGTCGCCAATGTCCACCAGGTTCTTCCAGGTGGACTGCAGGATCTCACCGTCGACGGGTTGAGTGGATTAGAGGTAGATATGGGAGACCCCGCAATTCTAAGATTGTTTGTAACATCCGTGACCCAGACATTTCCCGCTAACAATTTCGCATTGACGCTTTGGGACCATGGCGACGACTTCAGAGGCCTGGTATATGATGAGCACACACCAAGCGGCGAATTTGACTTGCTAACTCACCAAGAGGTGGCAGCCGCTCTATCAGATGTCAGGATTGACGTATTGTTCTACGGCGCCTGTGTCATGCAAATGATCGAGATCTCCTACGAGTACGCTGCCTCAGGCCTGAACATCGGTTACTTTGTAGCTAACGAGGGCTATGATCCATTGTCAGGCCTTGCATTTGATGCGTTTCTCTCAAGGCTAGTGAGACAATCAGATATCGGACCACTTGAGTTTTCCAAAATGATCGTTGACGAGTACATTGGATACTATGATCATTCTGCTGGTAGGGGTCAGTCACAGGCTGTAACTCTCTCGGTAGTAGATATGGAAAAAGTTGGCGAACTTGTTCAGGACTTCACCAGTATGACCGCTGCCATGATGAGTGACATGTCAGGCTTTCAAGGAATCGTGTCGAAGGCAAGGGGCCACGCAAATCTTCCTTGGTCCGAGAATGGATGGGAAGCCCTGATTGATCTGACGGCTTTTGTTCAGATTATCCATGAGGAAAGTCTGAAGCCGAATCTTGTACACAGAATCGATCTATCCATAGTGACCTCAGTCATATCTTCTAGTGAAGCCGTGTTGGTCAGTCTATCCGAAACAATCGTGCACTACAGGAATACCCATGTTATGGAAGAACATGGATGCTATGGAATAGGGATATACTTCCCAACAAGTCATGGCTCATACGAGAACAATGACCACATCTACGGATCACTCTACGAACTGATGCAGTTTCCACAAGGGGGCTGGATTCAATTCCTCAACGCATACTGGGGCGTGTGCTGAGGAGAAGCCTAAAATTAGAAGTGCAAATTCACGCTCAAGCAAAGGTCTCCCGAGTTGATAGTTACGCCGTTATGCATGCCACGTATGCAATG
>CAYGWT010000072.1:0-3107 GCA_964353625.1 uncultured Candidatus Bathyarchaeia archaeon
TTTTCCATCCTGAATTGCAGCTTGACACGATTTCTACAAATGATACTCCTTTTTCAAGCTTCTGATTCTCGAATGCCTTCCGGATAGCCTTCTTGGCTTTCCTTACCGTATTTGGCGTATGAACAGCCTGTCTGGTCACAAAATAAGTTCCCGGGAGTTGTGCCACCAGTTCTGTCATTTTTATTGGATTGCCCATTGTTTTAACATCCCTTCCGTATGGTGATGTGGAAGAGACCATACCTGGAAGAGTAGTCGGAGCCATCTGTCCACCCGTCATCCCATATATTGCATTGTTGACCAGAAACACCGAGATTGGTTCTCCGCGAATTGCGGCGTACATGCTTTCTAGCAGCCCTATGGCTAGTGCGTCGCCATCTCCCTGGACCGTGTAGACAACTAGCTCTGGTCTAACTCTCTTGAGCCCCGTTGCTACCGCGGGGGCTCGGCCGTGAGGCGACTGTATGTGGTCGACGTTGTAGTAGTCGAATGCGAGAACGCTACATCCCACCGAGTCTATCATCACTGTTCTTTCTCGAACGCCAAGATTCTCGATCGCGCTTGCGATCAGCCGCGTTAGTTCGCCGTGCTCACAGCCTTGACAATAATGCGTCGGGTTGTCGGTTAGTGCTTCGAGCTTTCCGAGTTTCTTGTGATACTCTTCCAAGCTTGGTTCCCGTCTGGTCAAGCTGCAATCATCTCTTTCGTTAAGTCTTTCTTGATCTCCCGTTCGGTCGGGAGAAGGCCGCCAACTTTCCCGAAGAAGTTCACTCGCGCCTTTCCTTCTACGCCTAGGCGAACGTCTTCTACCATTTGTCCCGTGTTCAGCTCTACGACTAGGAATCGTTTGACGTGCTCGGTCAGCTTTAGAATCTGGTCGTAGGGAAACGGCCAGAGGGTGATCGGCCTGAATAGCCCTATCTTCGAGCCCTCGCCCCTAAGTTTGTTGACTACGCTCTTGCAGATCCGCGATGTGATCCCATATGCTACGATCACCGTCTCGGCGTCGTCAGTCAGGTGGGACTCGTATCTGACTTCAAACTGCTGGATCATCTTGTACTTCTCATTAAGGCGAGTCTCGTGCGTCACGTGAATTTCCGGATCCAGGTTCATTGAATTGATTACGTGGCGTTCTCTCCCGCTAGCACCCGTGGTCGCCCACGAGGATACGTCATACTCTGAGGCCTGAATAGTCGGGAAGACAATGTCTTCCTTCAGTTGACCTGTGAAAGCGTCTCCTGCAATACAAGCAGGATTCCTGTACTTGAAAGCAAGATCGAATGCGATCTTGGGGAAACTCGCCATTTCCTGGACCGAGTTCGGCGCCAGCACGATCAGGTGATAACTGCCATGTCCGCCTCCTTTCGTCATTTGGAAGTAGTCTCCTTGTTCAGGTGCGATGTTGCCTAGGCCCGGCCCGCCTCTGTTGACATTGACAATGAGAAGTGGCAGCTCCATTCCTGCCGCGTATGATAGTGCCTCTTGTTTGAGACTGAAACCGGGACTTGACGTAGCAGTCATCACTCGCACTCCGCCGGCTGCAGCACCTAAAACCATGTTCACGGCTTCAATCTCACTGGCGGCCTGCAGAAACACTCTGAAGTCAGGGTACTGTTCGCTTCCGAATTCTTTGGCCAGCGTCTCTGGGATCTCGGTTGATGGGGTTATGGGGTAGGCGAAGTATGCGTTGAGCTTTGCTTTCAGCGCGCCGTATGCGAGTGCTTCGTTGCCTTTCATGTAGACCCGTTCAGTCATCCCTCAGGTCCTCACCAAGACTTCGTGTATTGCAAAGTCCGGACAGACCCAATAACAGATTCCGCATGCAGTGCAAGGTCCTTTCGTTCCCACAAAGCTCCACACTGCAGGATGGAATCCCATCCTGTTCAGCTTGTTCGAGAGGGAGAGGTTCCCTTGAGGGCACACATGTACGCAGAGTTCGCAGCCCTTACACAGCTCCTCCAGAATTCTGACTAGGGATTTCTGCTGCACAGTCTGTGCCAAAAGATATCCCGACCTGCCGGCACCTCTCGGTCTCTCTGCGCAGCTTAAGTGCATTTCGTCGCTAATCTACATGCAACAGCACGGTTCGGCCTGAACCTGAGCTTGAGGATAGAGCGAACCTATTTAGCGGGGCGAGTGCCCAGTGCGCGCAACACTCCGTCGGACATCAAATGCAGAATCAGAAGTTGCCCTGTATCAGTTGGGATGTGAGGCGTGACGAGGGCTCGAGTTATCGTTAAGGGCATCGTCCAAGGAGTAGGATTCAGACCGTTTGTCTACAGAATCGCGACCTCGAACGGACTAGTCGGATTTGTCCGTAACTTGGGTGACGCTGGAGTGGAGATCGTGATCGAGGGTACGCAAAACTCGATTTCAAGATTCATTACACAACTACAGAACGATCGACCAATTACTTGCAGGATACATCAAGTCGATTCAACCTATCCGCCTGAGACGGGAGAGTTCAAGGAGTTTCAAATCCTCAAGAGTAGCGAGTCACGACTTCACGCAGGCTCAGTAATCCCTCCGGACATCGCCGTATGCGACAACTGTCTCAGGGAGTTGCGGGACGAGAGAGACCGCAGGAATGACTACTTCTTCATCACATGTACAGACTGCGGCCCACGCTACACGATCATCGACGCACTGCCTTACGATCGCCCACGCACAACTATGCGAGATTTCGAGATGTGCAATAAATGCTCGCTTGAGTACAAAACTGCAAGCAATCGGAGATTCCACGCTCAGACAGTCGCGTGCGAAGAATGCGGCCCCTCGGTGATTCTCGCAACGCATGACGGCAAGCGAGTTGACTCAATTGATCCAATACGTGAAGCCGGGCGACTATTGGAACGTGGCAACATTCTTGCGATTAAGGGCAATGGCGGATACCATCTGGCATCATCTACGCGCCTCACCGAACCAATAGTCAGACTGCGAAAAACTAAGTTCAGAGTGCAGAAGCCTCTGGCTGTGATGGCTAAAGACGTTGAGGCTGTAAAGTCATTTGCTGAGCTGACTCCGACCGAAGCGGAACTAATGACTTCCTATGTGAAGCCAATAGTTCTGCTGCGCAAGCGAGCGGATTTTGACCTTTCCGAGCAGATCGC
>CAYGWT010000073.1:0-1714 GCA_964353625.1 uncultured Candidatus Bathyarchaeia archaeon
TCT
The DNA here is from genome assembly GCA_964353625.1 of uncultured Candidatus Bathyarchaeia archaeon. Taxonomy (GTDB): domain Archaea; phylum Thermoproteota; class Bathyarchaeia; order 40CM-2-53-6; family 40CM-2-53-6; genus CAVPLU01. The sequence goes on from CAYGWT010000073.1 coordinate 4, forward strand.
CGCATTGTATTTCTCGAAATCCTCTTGTACGGAAGCCATGATGCGAAGTTCACTAGCAGCAAACAGACTCAAGTCAGGTTTCTTCGCAGCTTTGATAATCTCACCGACGACGGACTCGCCTCCGCGTTTGGCTGGATATATTTCCTCCATGAACTCTATAGCCTTCCGCGAGGATAGAGCCCCGTAGTAGATCTCATAATTGTCTGGGGCAGGACCGAAAGGTATATGCGCATATCGGGCGCCAGTAATAGAAATTGCATACTCCTTGTAATGCTTAAAATCGGCGTAGAATAGCAGCTTGTTGAGCTTCGTCTTCAGCACGCCTTCTTTGCAGAAGAAGAGGATGGCGCTGTATAGTTTCTCGAGGTCCAGCTTTCTGTAGCCGCTGTACTCATTTGGCTCGTAGTTACCAAGACTGACCATGATGGTTGAATCGATGGAGTTGCCTCCCGCCCGGACTTGTTGGAGGCCTTCGATCAATCTTCTTTTCTTGGACTCGGTGAACACGCCTTCGGACTCCTCTACCAGCTGTAGGAGATTGGATGGATTCATTGCCAGCCTCAAGAGCTTTTCATGTGAGGGGTCCTGAAGTGCCCCATTTTCGTAGCGGCTAATAGTTACTCCACCCACACCAAGCAACTTTACCAGTTCGCCTTGGGTCAGCTTATTCGCCTTTCGCCACTCTCGGATCTCCTCGGGCTGAAGAAAGCCGTATTCCTTGCGATACTTCCTGTAGGCCAGGCTAAACGGGTCTACGTTTAGGCTTGGATCAAAAACCTCATCAGCGCATTCCACACACCTACGGTATTGAAGCTCTATCCTTATGGGCTTTTTTCTAACTCGAATTACCTCTTCCTTGGTAACGAGTCCCAATCGGGTTTCCTTCTCGCAGTTGGAGCAGAAGCCACGAACCGCAGTATTCATCACGCACCTCCTTTCTTTTGTTCTTCAGGTCTATACGGATAGCAAAGGGGTCCCTTTGGAAAATGAAACGATACCACTCGCACTCGCTTCACCGGGCCGATCTTGGCTAGCTTCAACTTGATGTAAACCTCCCTACCTTCCATGATCTTACCGAATACCCATAGATCTCCGGGCATGTTCCGGTCATGCAAAGGTCCTCCACAATAGTCCGCCACAGAAAGTCCCAAGATGGCATCCCGCACGTCATCTAAGGTCAACCCCAGTTCGGCGATGCACTCAATAGTGTCAGAGCGTTTCACAAGAACCCAACCATCGTACCTGGTTGCCGGACTCGCTATTGCCTGCTTGACCCCCTCCAGGAAATCTCGAGTCCTCTGTTTCCCAGGATCGCTGAACTCCTCTGTCATATCACTTTCTCTGATTATGTATCAATTGATAAAATCTGTCAAGTTGTGCTTGTCAATTGATAACTTGCCAAGCGACGAGCTATGGATTTGCGGTGATGCCGTGGAAGACTTCTTTGGTGTGGGGGTTCATCATGCTCGGGTTATTTGTTGTTCAAATAATCGCAAACCTGAGAAGCCACCCCGAAAACAGCAGCCAGTAGACAGTAGTCAGGAGTCAGGAGATTAGTAGAGATACAGTGGAGATACAGTGGAGATACGGTGGAGACACTGCAGAAACGAGCGGGTGAATGGAGCATTACTTCGACTGCAGAACGCTGCGGCATGATGCCCGATTTGTGGCAGGCCTGATTGGCAGGGTGTCCGGGAGTTCGCATACACCG
>CAYGWT010000074.1:0-6608 GCA_964353625.1 uncultured Candidatus Bathyarchaeia archaeon
GACAGCACGCAGAGAAGCTAGTCAAAGCACCGGGGGCCGGAGGACCCTCCCTATGGAGGATCTGGCTCCAGTCCTTCAGATACTACTTCTTCCTTTGCCTGGGTGTACGTTTCGTCTTTGAAGGTGCGGCGAATCGGGCAAGAGACTCCGCCATTTCTTTAAGGCGACGGTCAACTTTTTCGTTCACCGTGTTAGGTCCGAAGGTTCCGTCCTTTCTTCTTTCGCCAGCTTTCACTCCTGTCAGGACTTCTATGCCTTCGTCGATGGTGCTAGCTGTGTAAATGTGGAATCGGCCGTCTTTCACAGCTTTGACAACCTCCTCCTTGAGCATCAGGTCTTGTGTGTTGCTCTTCGGTATCATCACAGATTCGTCACCCTTGAGGCCTTTGGCTTTGCAGACTTCAAAGAAACCTTCGATCTTCTCATTCACTCCACCGATTGCTTGAACTTCTCCTCTCTGGTTAACGGACCCGGTTACTGCAATGTTCTGTCTGATGGGGATGTCGGCTAAAGAGGACAGTATCGCATAGAGTTCAGTGCTGGAAGCGCTGTCGCCTTCAACTCCTTCGTAGCTTTGCTCGAAAACAAGTCTTGCGGAGAGGCTTAACGGCTTGTTTTGGGCGTACTTATTCGCAAGGTAGCCACCTAGTATTAGCACGCCCTTCGTGTGTATGGGTCCGCCCATCTTTGCCTCGCGTTCTATATCGAGCACGCCTCCTCTTCCGAGGCCTATGCTCGCGGTGACCCTTGATGGTCTGCCGAATTCGAAGTCTCCGAGGCCAATGACGGACAGGCCGTTCACTTGACCCGTCTTTGCTCCTGACGTGTCTATAAGAAAGAGTCCTCGTTGAATCATCTCAATGATTTTTTCCTGGATGAGGTTGGATCGGTAGACTTTCTCGTCGAGCGCCTTGATGATATGGTTTGCATTGATGTACTTGGATTGATCTTGGCTGGCATAATAATTGGCTTCCCGTATGAGGTCAGAGACTTCTGCGAAACGCGTTGACAGTTTTCTCTGATCTTCTGCTAGCCTTGAACCGTGTTCCACAACTTTCGCGATAGCTGAGGCCTCGAGATGCTTCAGTCCCTCCTTTTCGCAGATAGTGCACACAAACGAGGCGTACCTTCGCAGATTTTCTTTGTTTCTTTCGATTGTGGTGTCGAAGTCGGCCTTTACCTTGAAGAATTCGCGGTATTCGGGGTCATAGGCGACCAGGAGTTGGTAGACCTGTGGGTTTCCAATCAAGATGACTTTGACATTGAGCGGTATTGGTTGAGGAGTGAGAGTCTTCGTGGTGATGAAACCTAGGTGCTCGCCGGGTTCTTCGATGGCTATCTTGTTGTTTCTCAGCGCTCTCTTCAGCCCATCGTACGATAGTGGGTTTGTCAGCAAGCTCTCCACTGGAATAACCAGATATCCGCCGTTCGCCCTGTGTATGGACCCGCCTTTTACTAGTGTGAAATCGGTTGAAAAGCTTCCAAATTGAGCTTCTTTCTCAATTCTCCCAAACAGGTTGAGGTACGTAGCGTTCTCCTCAAAAACGACCGGCGCACCCTTCAGCTTTGAGTTGTCAACAATGACGTTCGCCTCGTATCTTCTGAAGGGCAGGTCCTTCATCCGGGAAGCCATCAATTTCTCTTGCGGGCTAGTCGGTTCCTGCGGGCCGGCAAAGATCTCATAGTTCTCAAGGATGTCGGCTCTGACATCTTTTAGGTAACTCAGCACGTCGGGGATTTCCTCGTAAGATTTCTGGAGTGTATCCATCAGAAAGCCCATTGCGTATTGGATTGCGTCATTGCTGAGCTTTCTTAGCGCAGATCTTGTCTCTTTCTCCAAAGTGGCTATCTGTTTCATGGCTTCCTCGAACTTGCTTTCGAGGCCAGTCCTCTTCTCGCCGAATTCTTTCCTCACGTGGTCGGGCAACGACGCGAGTTCTTCTTCAGCAATCAACTTGCCATTTAGGGTTGGTGCCAAAGTGACGCCGAGATGCGTTGCCTGTATCGAGAAACCGGCTCGTTTCGCCTCATCTCCGAGATCAGACAGTATCTTGTTTCTTCTCTCTTCGGCAGTCTTGATCAGTGTCTCTCTCTTGGATTGAAATTCGTCGCTTTGGAGGGCTCTCGGAACAGCTCGTTGTGCCTCTTCTATGAAATTGTTAAGATCCTTTTGGAAAATCCTCGCCCTGCCTGTGGGGAGCCTTATGCAGACTGGTTCGTACGAATTATGGAAATTATTCACATAGCACCAGTCGGGAGGAGTCGGGCGGTCCTTGGCTATGGCTTCGAGGAAGTTCCTCACGGCCGTCGTCTTGCCGGTGCCTGGCGGGCCTGCCACGTAGAGGTTGAATCCCTTCTCTTCTATTCCTAGCCCCAGATTCAGGGCTCGAAGAGCACGGTCCTGTCCGATGATACCTTCTAAGGGTGCGAGTTCCCCGCTTGTACGGCACTCTAACGGTTCGCTTTCGACTCTAAGTTCTTTTGGTGAGAGTTCAGTGACTACCATGGCACATCGCGATGATGAGTTTGCGCGTTTCGCTATATATGGAACATGCTTTGACGGTGAACACTGACTTGATTGGATGTTGTTTGAGAAGATGCTCAGCGCGTTATGATTAGATACTCCGCGATGCCATAGCTCACCTTAGAATCTATCTCATATCGCGCAAGATTCTCATGCATGAGAGCGCTTCCCACAATCTCTATTGGCAAGAGGAACAACCGCTTTCCTAGGTTCCTAGGGTGGTTTCGAAATCTTATCTTGTGCAGGCTGATACGACTCTGGGCTAGTGGCGGCGAACAGGTAGTTGCCGAAGAGATACGGTTCTTTTCGCAGTCGAACACGTCAAGGACCGTGAAACCAAATAAGGCCCAACTTGGCATCAGTTTTCAGCGAAAGAATGCTGACAAGGTTTTCTACACGAGTGAGATTGCTGCTAGATTGAAGGAGAGCGGTGTCTAATAGGGACCGAATGGATGCCTTCGAACGATCAAGTGGCAAGCAACCAGCAGGAGCGCTACTGAGTGCAGAGTGAACCGGTTTTACTCAAGCATGGATTCTGTAGGTCTCAACGTGCAAGGACAGTTCTCTTCCTCAGCGTGAGAACGTTCTTTCCATTCTTGAATTCGTAGGTAACTTCGTCCATCTTCTTTCGCATCAAGAAAATGCCGAGACCGCCTATTTGTCGGTTCTCTACGTCGTCGCCAAATTCAGGCTCTTTCACCGACAAGGGATCAAAGGGTTCTGCCGAGTCTTCGATTGTGAACACAACCTCCTCCGCAGAAACACGGCAGCGCACTTCTATGACACCATCTCTTCCACGATAACCATGACTAATGATGTTGGTAACAGCTTCGTCTACCGCAAGCTGAACATCTAAAACCGTTTCGTCTGTGAATCCCTTATCTTTCATGAAGTTCTGTATGTTGTCCATAAGGTGGGGAAGATGTCCTATCACTGCTTTCACATTCAATTCTAGAACGTCAGGGTCGGCATTGCACACCTTGATCACCATCAATGTGATATCGTCTGACTGCGGCCAGTCTCCGCAAAACGACTTCACTTCTTCAAGGATCTTCTCCATAAGATCTTGTGCAGAAGAACCTGCGTCTGCCCTCACTGTGTTGCGCAACCGTTCCTCACCAAACATCTCATCATGCTGGTTTGCTGCCTCCGTCACACCGTCAGTGTAGAGCACGATTACATCGTCTGGTTCTAGCTGAAGTTCTGGAGCAGCGTATTCCGCATTCTCCATCGCGCCGACCGCGATTCCCGTAGGAGATAGTCGACTAAACTCACGATTCCGGGCTCTGAGTAGCAAAGGGGGGTTGTGACCCGCGTTGACGTAGGTGAGCGTTCGAGTTTGCCAATCGATTTTCCCATAGAAAACTGTTACGAACATACCTGACTGCGAATCATGCGTGATCGTATTGTTCGCATCTCTAATTGCGTCAGCTGGTTTTGAATGCCACAAGGCGTTAACTCGAATTACGATCCGGGACAGCGCCATGAAGAGGGCAGCAGGGACACCTTTCCCCGAGACATCTGCGATCACGACTCCAGTCGATCTTTGATTCAGGGGAATGACTTCAAACGGAACTACATCGAAGAAATCACCGCCAACCTCTTTTGCCATGATGCTCTTGGCTGCTATGTCAAAACCCGGCACCTGCTCAATCGTGTCAGGTAGGAAACTCCTCTGGATCTCCGCCGCTATCTTGAGTTCAGTGTCCTTTCGTTCCATCTCCCTTAAGAGACCGTCACGTTCCTGTTGGGTTCTTCGTTCCGTCTCTAGGTTTGCGATAACGAAAGCAAAGATGAACATCCCCGCAGAGTTGGCAAGAACCATCGGAATGACAGCGCTCGACACAACCTCAAGAGCAGCTGAAAATGGACGGTCGATCAAGAGTGCAAGCAGCATGTGGAGGCCCTCCATAGAGGCCGCGAAGAGCACAGCTATCTTGATCCCGACAAATCGCCGCTTGCCTCCGAAATATATCAGCCCACCGAAGAGACCAGCAAGCACGGTTGCGATTGAACAGGAAGGTGCGGTAAATCCGCCCAGGCTCATACGGTGGACGGCGCCAATCAATCCGGCAATCACTCCAACAACTGGGCCGCAGGTCAGCCCTGCTACCATGGGGCCGAGATCGCGGACATTGACGATTGCTCCTAGCACTTGAACTCCGCTGATTGTCCCGTAAATGGAGACGCCCCCAAAGACTATTGCGAAGATAGCCTGTGTCTTCGCCCTTGGATGACCGCCTAGTACCTCGCTGAAGAATCTGCTTCTTGTGACAAGGTACGCGATCACGATGATGACGCATACCATCTGGAGGAGAACGAGTGAGGTCTCCACAATCGTTGTAGTCATACTGCAGTTAACCCGTGTTACCTACTTCTTCTGCAGACTCTCGATGGCCTCCTCAGTCGAAGCGTAGATCTTGAAAATCTGCGTAAATCCAGCCGTGTCGAAGACTTCCTTTACGTAAGATCTGAGTGAACAAAGAACAAGGAGACCTTCCTGTTTCTGCAGACTCTTCGCTGTCCCGAGGAGTACCCTCAACCCGGCACTGGCAACATATTCTGTTTGGGAGAAATCACAGATGACTCTTTTAACGCCCTTTCCAACAAGATCTTTGAAGGTCGCTTCCACGTCCTGTGAAGCATAGGCATCAAACCGCTTGGGAATTACCGCAATTTCGAGATCGCCGACGGATTTGATTTCCATATGTTCGTCACCGACGAAGTTTGTCCCACACTCAGGTGTGTTGGGAGGTTGTGATAGTCGACAAGTGGGGCTCATGACGGGACGGATATTTAATGCCTGTCACTAAACGAATGGCAGGATCACGATCCGCCGTTCATGAACAGCTAATATCAACCAACTCCCAGTTCGCTACTCCACGGTCCCCGGCAGAAAAGGCGCCGCGCTTCGTCCACTACGCTCTAGCTGCCAAGGAGCTACCTTGCGGAGATCTGCAGTAGGCGAGAAGTGTTCTTCGATGTCCTCAAGGAATTCTGCCAGAGCGGAGAGAGAATCAGGAGGGAGGTCCCACCCCGCCTCACTTAGGAGCGTCCGGTACAAGGTCGCGATGTCTTTCCTGCGAGCATAATGTTCCCGAAGAAGGATGTAGAGATCCACGTTTGCCATTGGGGACGAAGGAAAAGTGTCGCCGGCCAGTCCTTGGGCCCCAATCCGTTGCTCCAGCGCCTCGTAAACCGATACTAGGGGACGGAGACCCCCCCGTCGAATGCCTACACTCTTCACAGCGACTTGCAGTGCGGGAAACTCAAAGCAAAGGCTGATGAAAGCGGATAGCCGAACTGCTCGCTCAAGCTCGTGACGTGGGAAGGTGGATGTGGCAAGTAGGCGGAAGGTGGGGGGGCCGTCATGCTCGATGCCATAGCGCTCGGCTTCTCGCAGAAAGGGTGTACCGGGAAGCGGAACCAGAAGGCTCGACCACAGGAAAGTTGGGTTAAGGCCAAGTGCAAACTCCACAGTGTCCCGGAACGTTTCCGGTGTATCCCCGGGCAATCCGCAAATAATCCCGACACGCACATCCAAGGTGGGCGCTCGCTGTGTGACCCGACGCATACACTGAGCAAACTCGTTCAGATCTGTGAATGGCCGTCCTGCCAAGCGCAGCGCCTCGGACGATATGCTCTGCAACCCGAAGCATACATGGCAATTGGACAGTCGAGACAGTAGTGCCAGCGCTCGCTCGCTAACCCGAGTGGGGTCGCCTTCCATGAACCAGCAAGCCTGAGGTGCCCGTTCTACCAGCCGTACCAAGGTTGCGCAGGCCTTTGCATCATCCTCGAAGAAGTCCGCGTCTATGAAGAACCCTCCGCGCAGTCGCGACGCAGAAAGCGCTCGCTCAAGCTCTTCTAGAACAACTTCCCGGGGGAACTGCCGCACCCGAGTGCGACCCCAAGCACAGTAAGCGCAGGCGAAACGACAGCCGCGGGACGACTGAAGGCTCACGAAAACCCCATCAGGATCATCTAGGGGATATACCCCGCTGAGGTAAGGGGAGAGCGACCGCTCAAGTCTTTCCAAGACGGGTGCCGGTGGAAAGGAGACTGGTTCGCGGCTGCTGTCGCG
>CAYGWT010000075.1:0-3603 GCA_964353625.1 uncultured Candidatus Bathyarchaeia archaeon
GGTATCATGTCACGCATGGACTTCATTCCCACAGGGTCCAGTATAATGGTGGAAAATCTAAGGGTTTCTCGACGCCCTACTCTTGTCGAAAACGCTCCGCGGATGGCGTTACGTCTGGTTCTTCGATTCTAGTAAGAATGGAACGCAGTCCGAAATTGTGCCTGTGTAATCAGTTTCTGACTGTAACATGAATCGAATGGTGTCTTTCGCTGCGTCGCGGGACACGAGTGGCTGAGAAACTAGCGAACCTCTTGAAGTGGTATCAGCACAAAGCGGCTTTTCGACGCAACACTTATATAAATAAGAATTTTTGGTTCTGCTATTCTTTGAATACTGAGGTCATGATGTTTGAGTGCTGATTTTGCAGGACAGCAGGTCATAATCCTGAAGGAAGGGACTTCCCGTGCTACAGGTCGTGACGCGCAACACGCCAGCATCGCCGCAGCTCGTGTAGTAGGAGAGTCGGTGAAATCGTCCCTTGGACCAAAGGGAATGGACAAAATGCTCGTTGATGGTTTCGGAGATGTTACGATCACGAACGACGGTGCAACCATTCTAGATGAGATGGACGTTCAACACCCGGCCGCAAAGATGCTGGTAGAAGTGGCGAAAGCTCAAGATGACGAGGTCGGTGATGGAACAACGACTGCCGTCATCTTGACTGGAGAACTTCTTGGCAAAGCCGAGCAACTGCTCGAAAAGGATGTTCACCCAACAGTAATAGTGGACGGATACCAAATCGCCGCTAAGAAGGCTCTTGAAATTCTGGAGGCCATAGCAATCAAAGTCGATCCGGCAGACAAGGTGATGCTCAAGAAAGTCGCAACCGTCTCCTTGGCCACAAAAATGCTGGCGGCGTATGCTGATGAAGTAAGCGATTTTTGTGTCCGAGCAATTCTAGAAGTGGCGGAGAAAGATGCCAAGGGCTTCAAAGTCGATATTGACGATGTCAAAGTCGAGAAGAAACCGGGAGAGTCACTATCTGACACGAGACTGATCCAAGGCGTCCTGTTGGACAAGGAAGTTGTTCACCCCGGTATGCCGAAGCGCATCGAGAATGCCAAGATTGTGCTCCTAAGCTGCCCGTTAGAGGTTGAGAAGACTGAGTTCGACGCGAAACTCAATATCAAGAACCCAGACCAAATGAAGGGCTTCCTTGACGAAGAGGAGAAGATGTTGCGGGAAATGGTTGATAAGATTGTCTCGGCAGGTGCGAACGTGGCCATCTGTGAGAAAGGTATCGATGATGTGGCACAACACTTCCTCGCAAAGAAGGGCGTGCTCGCGGTACGCCGCGTGAAGCAGTCGGACATGGAGAAGCTTGTGAAAGCGACCGGTGCACACATGGTCACCAGCCTTGAAGACCTAGGAGGCAAAGACCTAGGTAACGCACAGCTCGTCGAGGAAAGGAAAGTAAGCGACGACAAGATGACTTTCGTGGAGGGCTGCAAGAATCCCAAGGCTGTTACGGTGCTAATTAGAGGAGGCACTGAGCGAATTGTTGACGAAGCAGAACGAGCTGTTCACGACGCACTCTGTGTTATCAGAGATGTTATGGTCAACCCCAAGGTTGTGGCAGGTGGGGGTGCTCCCGAAGCAGAGGTCGCCAAGCGACTGCGAGCATACGCGGACAAGTTCTCAGGCAGAGAGCAGCTCGCTGTCCAGGCTTTTGCCGAGTCACTCGAGTTGATACCTATGGTACTTGCGGAGAATGCTGGAATGGATCCGATCGACACTCAAGTTGAGTTGAGGACAAAACACGAGCAAGGAGTCTTATGGGCTGGCGTCGATCCTTTCAAGGGAAAAGTCGCGGACATGGCGAAGCAGAATGTCTACGAGCCTTTGGCAGTAAAATTGCAGCTCGTCAAGTCAGCCAGCGAGGCAGCAGCGATGATTCTGAGGATAGACGACGTGATCGCTGCATCGAAGAAAGAAATGAAGGGACCACCAAATGGGCCAGAAGATAGTGGAGAAGACGCGGGCGAGTACTAGGCGCCAAGAGCCCTCTCTCATCGGCCCCAAGAAACTGACTCGTTTCGAGAGGGCAAGAGTGGTTGGCGCTCGTTCTCTTCAGATCGCCTTGGGAGCCCCTGTTCTGATCGATGTTGATCCCGGAAGCTTGTCCCCGATAGACATAGCGACCCAAGAGCTTGAGGCGGGTGCACTTCCGATCAATATCAGAAGGACCTTACCAGATGGAACGAGCCAGAACATTGCCTTGAGGACGCTCATGAGACAGGAAAGCTGAGATGAGAGAGCTCACGCACGCCGACGCTTCTCAGATAAGCGCAGCCAAGAACTGGGGCTATGCTTTCATTCTCCTAGCAGCAGTCTCAGCATTCTTCTTGACTCTGAGGCTGATCGGGCGAGCTTTCATTGTTCCCGAGTTTGAAGTCCTAGTGATCTACCTACCGACGGTCATCTGCCTGCTGATCTATGTGACGATGGTGCGGCCTTTCCGTCGAGCGAATCTATGACGGCTGACCTACCCGACAGGCCAAGTTTGCCTAGCCATCTGATGCATTGGCATTCTTGTTGGCTGAGGATACCATGGGTGCGGCTGAACTGGGCCTATCGAACATAGCGGGCAAAGCACAATTTCGAAGTAGGGGCGAACGCACAACCTACAAAGCAGGCGGCCGCAACGACCACATATGTATGTTGCAACTGCGTCAGGATGGAAAGAACATAGCGATGAGGCGCTAAGCTCTGCCCTAGCTTCGACCATATGTTCCCGAGGACCGATGAGACTGATACCACATTTCAGGCAGTAGTTGGCCTCATCGCGATTGTCATGTCCGCAACTAGGGCATTCTAGGCTCATAGATATCATCTGAAATTGCCTATTTTGAACAGTTAACCTTTGCTGCTCATATGACCCGCGAATCCCATAGGTGGCAACGTTCACTCTATGGACGGTTTCCCGTCTTTGAGTCTGAGCTTTATGAGCGTCTTGACCTTCACACCTGTCTCCTGCTCCACACGCTTGACGCCTTCAAACTCCACCCTTTCGATGACTGATACGGCATCTGCCAGCTTGATTCCATTGGAGAGAAGTTTCTTGATGATCGCGACGTAGGTTCAACCTGTGGCAATTATCGAGTCGACTAGTAGCACCGAGTCTCCTGATCTTAGCCCGTTTGCGTACATTATCTCCTCAGCGTACCATGTTCTTTTCACGATCTTGATTTCGGTTGGCAACATGTAGAATTTCTTTCTGATAACGAGCATCGGGATCCCTGTGACAAGGCTTAGCGCTGCGGCAATCTGAATTCCCATCGCCTCTGGCGTGATGATCTTGTTGGACTGCTTCACATTGCTAACCCTTGCGACTTCGAACGCGCAACCCCATAATGTCTCTGTTGGAATCTCAGGAACGCCGGAGCTCAGTGGGTTCACGACGTACTCGTAGTAGCCCTGTTTCGATGGAATGCGGACAATCGTTGCTTTTCTCGAAACCAAACAAACGGCTTAGGGCTAAGCACTGTGGGAGGGTAAGTCATTCCCCTCTAGGGGGACCACCATCACCAGTGCCTCTGCACCATCAGCGTAATAGTGAGACACCTGCCTTGCCAGTGAGAATCCCAATCTTTCATACAATTT
>CAYGWT010000076.1:0-3954 GCA_964353625.1 uncultured Candidatus Bathyarchaeia archaeon
AGATATCCTCGAGGCTGGCGTTGTCGGTGTCGACTGATATGCACTGGGCACCCGAGCCTCCCTGCTCGAATATCTGGCTGACAATGTGGTTTGCTTCGTTACCAACTCCTACGATTGAGACACGAGGGAACCTTGAGTAGAATTGAGGCAAGCACGAGAGGGTTTGGTTGACAACCATGTTGAGAGGGCTCCGAATCTGTCTGGGTAATTGGCTGCGGAGTGATGCAAGTATCGAACGAGACTTATATAGCGTTGCGTATTACAATTAGAATACAATTGAATTACACAACCGACCGCCCTGTTCCCAAAGACGCTCTTCATCGCAGAAATAGCATTTCCTTAACAATCTGAGCTTAACAAGGGCTCGGATGTTCACCTCATCTTGCTTAGTTCTTCGCCCCCGCCCACCGGAGGCAGAATCGCAAGACTCGCCCCTTCTTTCAAGATCGTTTCAAGGCCCTGCATAAGCGCAACATTGCGCCCATCAATAAGAAACTGCAAGTGCCCCCTTGGTTCCTTGGATACAGGGTCGAATATGTAGTCGCGAAACTTAACGCCGTATTCCTCCACAAGCTTGCCCAGCAGCGTTCGAACCGTCGCCTGGTCGTCCAGGTCAACGACCTCCTCCCTCTTGCCTGTGAGTTCTCTCACAAGCGCGAAGAACTTGACCTTGACTTTCATGAGATATCCGGCACAGTCCGGAGTAGAATTCAAACCCCAGGAAAAGAATTGCGTTTCTCAGATCGTTTGCGCTTTCTGCTTCCATGTCAGACGCATGGTCTTGGGATGGGAGGCTCTCACTTCGTCGATCCTAGTAACTGCCGTGTTCTTCGGAGAATCTTTTACAAGATTGGGATTCGTGTACGCTTCATCGCTTGCCTTCGAGAAGGCTGCGATGAACCCGTCCAGTTCCTGTTTGCTCACCGTTTCAGTCGGTTCAATCATCATGGCTTCATCAACGATCAGAGGGAAGTAGATTGTGGGGGCGTGAATTCCGAAATCAAGCAGTCTCTTCGAGAGGTGTGCAGCGGTGACGCCCGTCTCATGTGTCATTTTGGCGGCGCTGAGAACGAACTCGTGTTTCCTGACTCTGTGTGGGAACGGCAATTCGTACCCACGCACTTGGCTCAATTTCTTTGCCAGGTAGTTTGCGTTGAGAACAGAGATTTCAGCAACTTCCTCAAGTCCCTCGCGTCCCATCATCAAGATATACGCATAGGCACGAAGCAGTACTGATGAGTTTCCCCAGAAACTTCGGATCTTTCCAATGCTGTTAGGCCGATTGAAGTCCAAGTAGTATCTGTCACGATCTTGCTCTACGGTGGGAACGGGGAGGAATCCTTCAAGATTCTTGGTGACTGCAATCGGGCCTGAGCCAGGCCCTCCGCCCCCGTGAGGTGTGCCGAACGTCTTGTGGATGTTGATGTGTACAATGTCAAAGCCCATTCGTCCAGGTTTGGCTTTTCCGAGCATCGCGTTTAGGTTTGCGCCATCATAATAGAGCAGACCACCGGCCTCGTGGACGAGTCTGGCGATCTCGAGGATGTCCGATTCGAATATTCCGAGTGTGTTCGGGTTCGTGAGCATCAAGCCGGCCGTTCTTTCGGAGAGCGAGGCACGAAGGGCATCGATATCCACGCATCCATCCCGATTGGAGGGCACCTCCACAACCTTGAAGCCAGCCATTGTCGCGCTCGCCGGATTCGTTCCGTGTGCCGAGTCAGGTACGATGACCTCGTCTCTCTTCGCCAGATCTCCGTTTTGTCTATGAAAGGCTCTGATGATCATTGCACCAGCAAATTCCGCGTGTGCGCCTGCGGCTGGCTGCAGGGAGACTTTGTCCAATCCAACTATTTCGGCGAGCCATTCAGAAAGTTCGTGAAGTATTCTCAGAATGCCCTGCACTGTTGCAGCATCCTGCAAAGGATGCAGGTCCTGGATCTTTGCACTTGCCGCGAGCTTGTCGAGCACCTTCGGGTTGTACTTCATCGTGCAACTCCCGAGCGGGTAGATCCCAAGGTCTACACCGTAGTTCTCCTGCGACAGTCGAATATAGTGACGGATGACATCAGTCTCAGCCACCTCTGGAAGCTTAGGACGTTTCCTGCGGAGGAGCTCGACGGGAACATGAACGGCGAATTCTTCACAGGTTGGGAGAGAGAAACCCACAATCCCTTCCCTAGATCTTTCGATGATGAGAGGTTCATTCCATTGAGCCTGTTTGAATACCATCATCTCTCCTCCAAGATCGCTCCGATTGTTGCCTTAAGTCGGTCGATGTTCTCGCGTGTGTGACACTCAGTCACACAGTAGAGCGCGGATTGACCGAGCTCGGGGAATTGACTGTGCAAGCAAACGCCCCCTTGAATGCCTCGTCGGGCGAGTTCTTCGTTGACTTTTGAGACTGTAAGGGCTGTGCCCTCGAAACTAACAACAAATTCCTTGAAGTGTTGTGCTTCAAAGAGCGGCACCTTGAGACCTTCCAGCTCCTTCAGTTGTTGCATAGCATAGTGTGAGTTGTCTAGGATGATCTTGCCTAGTCTTTCAAGTCCACTCGGGCCGAGCAGCGAAAGATATACTGCGGCGGCCAATGCACAGAGCGCCTCATTCGTGCAGATGTTCGAGGTAGCCCTCTCACGCCGGATGTGCTGTTCTCTCGTCTGAAGTGCCATCGTGAAAGCCTTCGAGCTACCATCTTTGGTCATCGTCTCACCAATCAGGCGCCCGGGCATCTGCCTTAACAAGCGTTCATCTTTGCATGCAAAGAGTCCAAGCAGAGGACCGCCATAGTTCATGTGATTTCCAAGCGGCTGACCTTCCCCGATGGCAACATCTGCGCCCAACTCGCCGGGCGACGCGAACAATCCAAGCGAGATTGGATCGGCACCGACAACGAACAAGGCCCCTTTCTGGCGCGCTATTTCTCCGATTCGTTTCGCTCCAGCTTCAAAGAAGCCAAGGTACGACGGGTTCTCAACGTACACGCCAGCAGTCTTTGAGCCGACCTTCTGCTGAAGGTCGCTGTCTAGGATTGCTCCGGTTTGCTTATCCTGATCAACTTCGACTACATGTATTCGGGCAGGCTCGCAAAATGTCTTCAGAGTCTGGATCCTCTCAGGTTGGACGTAGTGAGGAATGATGAATTCATCTCGACCCGTTACGCGAGATGCCATTCTCGCAGCTTCCCCTAGGGCCGTTGCCCAGTCGTAGAGTGAGCTGTTTGCATACTCCATCCCCATCAGCTCCGCGATCATGCTTTGGTATTCGAACAGGGCTTGGAGGATACCTTGCGATATCTCCGGTTGATAGGGAGTGTAGGACGTAAGGAATTCAGACCGGGAAACTATCTCGTCCACGGCGGCCGGAACGTAGTGAGGCCAGACTCCTCCCCCTAGGAAAGACACAACCTCCCTCGTCGAGAGGTTCTTCGACAGCAGGCCCTCCACCGTTAGCCTAGCTTCCATCTCGGATCGATGCGAAGGCAGGTTCAGAGTAGAGTCTTTCCTGATTGATTCGGGAATGTCGTCGAAGAGGGTCTCCACATTGCGAACTCCCAGCTCATGTAGCATCTCCTCTTTGATTCTCCGAGCACTGGTGGGCATGAAAGGATGTGGTTCGCTCATCAGTCATCAGTCACGTCTATGGACGTTCCCTCGGAATCAAACTAATATCTTGCGCTAGAATCCCATCCATTCTGGGTTGACTTTGACCAGAACCACTCCACAAGTCCAAGGCGGCGCTTGGGTTGACAAGGCCGCTTCCCTAACTCCAAGCTGTACCATTGGGCAAGGTGCAAAACTCCTCGGGCAAGTGACGGTTGGGGAGAGGGTTAGAATTGAACCGAACGCCATAGTGTACGGTCCGACGAAGATTGGACAGGATTCTTTTGTCGGCCCCAATGTCGTACTTGGTTTTCCATCCAGAACCGAGCTGACCGAATCGATCCGCCATGAA
>CAYGWT010000077.1:0-8720 GCA_964353625.1 uncultured Candidatus Bathyarchaeia archaeon
ACGGTTGGGGAGAGGGTTAGAATTGAACCGAACGCCATAGTGTACGGTCCGACGAAGATTGGACAGGATTCTTTTGTCGGCCCCAATGTCGTACTTGGTTTTCCATCCAGAACCGAGCTGACCGAATCGATCCGCCATGAACGTAGCGTAAATGATGTCCCTAGCAGACGCCAGCTCCTCATAGGAAATGATTGTATCATCAGGTCGGGGACATGCATCTACTCCGACGTTTCAATAGGTGACAATGTATCCTTCGGGCACAACGTGATGGTTCGCGAGAACGTTCTAATCGGAAGGAACACTTTGATTGGAACAGGCGTCGTCATAGACGGATCATGCCGTATAGGTGAAAGGGTCTCGATTCAGACTGGCGGCTACATTTGCACTAATTCCACGATTGAGGATTCAGTCTTCCTGGGACCGCACGCTGTATTCACCAATGATAAGTACGTAGCTCAGAAGAGAACAGAACTCGTCGGTCCAACAGTCCGGCGAGGGGCAAGCATTGGGGCAAACGCATTGCTTATGCCATCCATTGAGGTTGGTGAAGGGGCCGTCATTGGAGCTCAGTCTCTGGTAATGCGTGATGTTCCTCCCCATTCGATCTATGTTGGAATACCCGCAAGGAAATTGAAGAACGCCCCAGCGGACTGGCGGACATCTCTCCTACAATCGTGAGATTCCTGCTGGGAAGAGTGAGAGCAGATTGAACAAGTTCGGCATTCTTAAATAGCGATCATCAGCTGAGTTGCCGAAAAGTCGTGGAAAGCGACTTATGGCCGGCTGAGGTGGAAGCCAAGTCGGGCTAGTCGCGCTGATTTCGCGCACAACAGAGCATTCAAAGAGAAATGGCAAGGACGAGTTCCGAGAATGAGAGAAAAAATAGTTGCTTCTGCCGCTGCGCTCATGATCATCTTCATTCTCACTGCTGGGCCTTGGGCGGTGACCGCACAACCCGCGTCAGACTATACAGTTAGAGTGGATAGGGTTGCGCAAATCACGAGTTGGGGTATGCTGACAGTCAACGACACTTTCACAGTCGGAAACAATTCTCCAACTCCCTTGCAGGGAATTCCAATAGGTCTTCCGAGAAACCTGACGACAGGTTTGAAGTACCTGGGTGCTCAAGATTATCACAACGTGGGCCTCACGCTTGAGCGCGACTTGGAGGCTTCAAGCGGGACCTACTGGTTCAAGGTCAACTTTGGACGAGCGCTAGCTCGTGACGAGACCTACAAGTTCACGGTAACATCCGTCCATACAAATCTCCTGACCCCAGTTTCGGGAGGATATCAATTCCATTTCACAACAACTCCGATTCTTCAAGTAAGAGGGATCTCGGAGAACATGACAATAAACGCGGAAACTGGATCAAGATTCTCGATTCCAGAATGGCTCAAACTCACGCAGGCTCCTGTGGGCGGCTACATGCGTCTTAATGGATCCTTCGCCCCAATAGAACCATACACGACAAAATCATTCGTGCTGAACATGACCTCCACAACTCAATACATCGTCCGAGTACCCGAAGTAGCGAGAGAGATTAGATTCGATCAGGACGGATCAATACAAGTCTCCGAAACCTACGGCTTCGAGAGCTTGGGCACCCCCGTTTCGACAATCCAACTTACACTTCCCAAGAATTCCAGCGATATTATGGCATACGATCAAATTGGTCAACTTTGGGATGCCCCTCAGAATGGCCCAGACGTTTCGGTAGCCCCCAGGTATTCAGGTGGCATCGAAGCGAATCGTACGTTCACTTTTACGCTGAAGTACAAGCTAGACCCGGCAACCTACGTGGAGAAGACAAACTGGTGGGGTATGAACAAGTACAGGTTTCCTCTCTACTCGAACTTGAAGTATTGGGTGATTGAGAAGCTTGAGACTAGCATAGTCATTCCGGAAGGCTTTGCGGTGAGAAACGCCTCTCCATCTCCCTCCTCGACGTCACAAACGTTCTTCCATCGCAGCCTCGCATACACGCTCACCAATGTCACACCATATACCGACTTGGGACTGAGTCTCGAATATACCTACGCTCCGTTCTGGTCGGGCTCCCTGCTTCTAACGTGGCTTGCCATAGTCGAGTTGGCCGTGGCAGCCGTTATTGTCGTTTCCAAGTCACGGAAGCCGGCAGCGTTGAAGATCTCTGTTCCTTCCGACAAACTAAAACAATTCGTGGAACTCTACGACGGTAGGACTGCACTAAGGCTTGAGCTTGACAGGATGTCTCAGGATCTTGCTCGAGGTGCACTCAACAAGCACGAGTACAGACGCAGGCGTAAGACTATCGAGTATCGTATGACTGAGCTGGCCAAGGCACTTCAGCCTCTCAAGGAGGATCTCAAGGCGTTCCACGTTAGATACGGCGAGATGATCATGCGGATGGAGAAAGCTGAGGCTGAAATCGATGCGAATCGCCTAGGCGAAGAACACTTCAAGACACAGTACCGCTCAGGAAAGATGTCGAAAGAAGCGTACGAGAGAGCACTTGATGACTTAAACAAACGCATCGACAAAGCGCGGGAACTTGTAGAGACGAGCTTGATTACGCTGCGAGAAGACGCCCGTTGAAAAGACCAAGCTTGTGCTCGGGCGAGCCTACGGCGCAATTGTCTTGCTCGTATGCAATGCCATGGTGACCAATGGAAGCCGTTGTCAGGCCTGATGAGCTGGAATCCTGGCTCAGAGATACCATAAGAGCCCAAATCGCAAGCGTCAACAAGGCCATCGAGAAAGCCAAGGCTGACACTGAAGCGCAAACCTCTTCGCTAAAAGAAGTAGTATTGGATCTCTCAGCAAAATCTGACAAAGACTGCGCAGAGAAGAGAAACGACCGAGCGATGTACAAGTCTGCAAGGGCAGTGACTCGTATGTGCCTGGAACTCCAAGATCTTCTTACAGCCAACGCACCGGCTGACCCCCACAGTTACGACAGATTAAAGCAATTCAGCGACACTACCACGAAACTCTCAAACGATGCCGCGAGGATACGTGAAAGATGGATCAGACAGGTTCGCCCATACTACATCCTCGACATGATGAGCCTCAACGCCTCAATCGACAGACTTCGTCGACTTGGAGAACAGGCATGGGAGCTCTTCAGCAAAGAAGGGAGCCTGCTACGCCGCATCGAAGAAATCCATGCGAGGGCGGAGAAGACCCAAGACCTGGAAGAGTTGCTGAAAAGACAAATAGCTGAAAGCAAGCACGAAACAGATGAGGCCGAAAGCATCATCCCACAAGTCGCCGATGCAGAAAGCCAGATAGGATTGCTTGCCGCTAACCGAAAGATCGCGGAACTGAGAAAGATCGATAGCAGGATGAGAGAACTTCGCGGAGACCTCTTGGCCTCCGGCTTCAGACGTCTGGGCAGGCCCCTGCGAAAACTGGAAACTATGACTGGCAGAGGTGAATTTCTGATGACCCCTGAGGTCAGAGACAAACTATCAGAATACCTCAGATGACCATTCACGACCTTCATTCACGAAGCAGACGGATACCCATCCCTGAAATCGATCCTCAGGAGCATGCAACAGGCAGTGGAACAGAAGAAACTCCTGCTAAAGCAGCGTGAGGAGAGGAAGGTCCTTGAGAGAATCGATAATGTTGCCGAAAAGAACAGCCTTCATGGTATACATCAGGAAGCTACGAAGCTTCTGAGCGAATGAAGAACGTACCTGCAGGACCCTACATGTCTCGAACTTGTCCGTACTTACAGGCAGAAGAAACAAGACCTGAAGAGCCTTCAAACACAATATGCAGAGCTTGAGGGTCGGTCCAAGCGCCTCTGAGAAGACCGAGACGCTCAGAAACTCCCTTTTGCAGTTGACGAAGGATACCGGGCAGCTGGTTGAGAAGCTGACGAAAAAGCCGGTCAAGATTGAACTAGGAGAGCACATGCTCTCAGTTTAGACCAAGATCTTGATCGTTTTCCTGCCAACTATTGCATGAAGTAACGCTTTTCCTAGGTCGGATTCCTTGGAGACTCGGATTTGGCTTTTCTTCCCGACAGTAGCGGAGAAAAGGTACTCGTTGTCAACATAGACGCTTGCAACTTGCCCAACGCTCTTCTTATCGAATTCCAAGTCGATCCTATTTCCAATCTCAGAGATCTTGAAGCGTATCTCATTTCCACCAGTAGGGGTCGCCGGTTCGACATCAATATGGATGCCTAGGGATTTTTCGAGTTTCGAGATGGTGGCACCTTTCCTACCGATCAATAGTGGGATTGACTCGCTGTCTACCTTCAGAACAGCTTTGTTATCGGAGACAAATGTTACCTCTGCCTGGGAATCAAACCGACGAACCTCTTGGAGGACTCTTTCGGCCGCCAGTTTGCGGGCTCCGGACACTTGAGGGGCGACTTCAGAAACCGGCACAATCACATTCTCTTCACCGAAAGTGTACATCTCGTATTCGAGCTTCCCAGTCTCAAAATCCTTGACCTCCACGAGTGGTCGAGCTAGGTCAGCCTCGGTCATTCCGCTTGGGACTCGCACAACTAGGTTGAGGCAAAACACGTTCATCACTTCCCCGTATCGGATGAAGATTATCGTATCGATGATGTGGGGAATCATCCCCAACTCAACACGGCCAACGAATCGCTGCACCGCATCGATGGTGTCTGAGGCATGCACGACTCCTATCATGCCAACTCCGGCGAGACGCATATCCGCAAAAACTTGAAAATCCTTGGTCTTTCTCACCTCATCAAAGACCGTATAGTCCGGCCTCACAAGAAGCAAGATCTCAGCCGTGTTCTCAAAGTCCCCCTCTAGCGGACCGTACTGTGTAATCTCGGGACTCACTTGGAGGTCTCGCGGAGACTCGAGCGTCTTGACGATCTTGCTCTGGCTCAGGTAGAATTCGGCAAGCGAGGATGCGAATGTTGTCTTGCCTGACCCCGGAGGCCCTGCAATAAGGAGTCCCTCGGCTTTCGATTTCAGCCGCTCCATCAGACTCTCTGAGAGGTGATAATCTTCGAGACGCAACGATACGACTGGCCTCACGATGGTGACTTCCAGCCCGTCAGAGAACGGGGGCCTCGTAATCGCGATCCTGTACTTGCCTAGCTGTATCACTGAAGCGCCCATGCGACTGATTTCTACAAATCCTTCATCACTAACGTGGGCCGCATCATCTATTTGCTTGATGATCTGCTCAAGTTCTTTGTTGGTAGTCAGTCGGTCGGATATCTTTACGAGTTCGAACTTGCCAGGCTTCCCTCGTTTAGCAAGCGGCAAAGTTCCCTCCTTGACATGTACGCTTGCTGTCTCCGGCGTGAAGAGGGTCTCGAAGATGAGCCCTTCCGTCTTCACTGGAGGCGCTGAGTAGAGCACTTTGATGCCCTGTACCTCTGCCACGAGAGCTTGCACATAGTCCGCCGTCACAAGGGTTGCGTTTTCCTTCCTCGCAAAGTCGGTAATGAGGGCGTCGAGTCTGCCACTCCTTGCCAACTTGATTTGGTCGAGGTCAGGTCTGGAACCCATGAACGTGAGCTTGATGTTCTTCTGTTCACAAAGTATCCGGAGTTTCTTGAGTTCAGCGAGACCGGTGTGACCAACCTCTCTACCCTTCGATGCTTGCGCCTGCAGTTCATCCAACGCGGCGTGTGGTATGATTACTTCCGTCACGTTTCCTCTTTCAATGATCTCAGGTATTCTTCCGTTAATTATCGCTGAAGTATCGGGGACTAAGCGCTGTTCTAATGACATCTCAATCGCGCTAGCAGGAGTCGCCTGATGATAAAAGCGTGCCTTGCAGGTTCCATTGAGCGCTAATCAGAACGGGTAAATAGGACAAATGTGCCCTCCTCAAAGGGAGATTGCGATCTTGACAAAAGCTACCACTGAATCCCCCTTTCGTCTAAAGCCAGTTACGCCGATCAGTCAAACGCAGAGCCTATGCCCAGAATGTTTCGCTATCCTAGAGGCCGAAGTGTACGAACAGGCAGGTAAGATCTGGATTCGCAAGAGCTGTGCAAAGCATGGAGAATTCAACGAACTGTACTGGGGATCCAGCGACATATACCAACGAGCGAAACGCTATGCACGCGACGGGAAGGGGGTAGACAATCCCTTCGTCAGCAAACAAGACCCTACGTGTCCAATTGATTGCGGCCTCTGCAAGCTGCACACGAGTCACACCGCGCTTGGAAACATTGTCCTTACCAACCGGTGCGACTTGAACTGTTGGTACTGCTTCTTCTTCGCGGAGAAGGCCGGGTACGTTTACGAGCCGTCCTTGAATCAGATTCGATCCATGGTTAGGTCGCTAAGGAACGAGAAACCAGTACCTTGCAACGCGGTCCAGCTGACGGGAGGAGAACCTACTCTCCGTGAAGATCTGCTCGACATCATCAAGATCTGCAGAGAAGAGGGAATCGACCACGTGCAACTCAACACAGACGGCATCAGATTGTCGACAGATCCTACTCTCGCAGAGAAAGTTAGGAAAGCCGGTGTCAACACGATTTACCTGAGCTATGATGGCACGACACTCGAGAAGAATCCGAAGAATCACAGAGAGATCCCTGGGATTTTGGACAACTGCAAAAGAGCAGGCGTGGGTATCGTTCTAGTTCCAACGGTCATCAAGGGTACCAATGATTCCGAGGTTGGGAGTATTATCCGATTTGCGCTCAAGAACCTAGGTGTGATCAGAGGGGTCAACTTCCAGCCCATCTCCATTGTGGGACGAGTTCCAGAGCGGGAGAGAGAACGGTTTCGAATCACTATCCCTGATGTCATGATAAAGATAGAGGAAGACTTCGCAGGGGAGATATCGTGCGACGACTTCTATCCAATTCCATCATGCATGCCATTCAGCAACTTTGTGGAGGCTTTGACGCATGAGCGAGAGTACGAATTGTCAACGCATTTCGCTTGCGGCATGGCAACATACGTATTCCTGGATGGTGAGAAAATTATTCCGATGCCCCGCTTTGTTGACGTGGACGGATTCTTCGAATACTTGGACGAAAAAGCCGTCGATCTGCGAGAAGGCGCCAGCAAATACGCAGTTGGCATAAAGCTCCTTTACAGCCTCTTCACGAAATACGTGGACAAGAGCAAGGCCCCGAAAAGACTCAACGTGTCAAGAATACTGTTCGACGCACTTCTCAAACACGACTACAGAGCACTGGGGATCCTCCAACATAACAGCTTGTTCATTGGCCTAATGCATTTCCAAGACCTCTACAATTGGGACATTGAAAGAGCAAAACGCTGCGCAATCCACTACGCTACACCAGACGAGCGCATCATCCCATTCTGCACATTCAACGTAATCCCAGAATGGTACAGAGACAAAGTCCAGAAAGAATACGGGATGCCAATCAGCGAATGGGAGAAGAAAACGGGGCGGAAACTCAGCGACGATCTGTATAGAAGGATCGTCTCGTCAGAACCTTTGAAGGCACCCCAAGCCAGCTGACAAGCCCGTAATGCGACCTTCAGGGTGAATCCTCTTCAACTCCACTTGAATGCGCAGGCGACGCTTATGATGGATATACTGGGGGTTACCCCCACAGAATTAGCATGACGGGTGTGGCAAGTGGATCTTGAACTGATCGGAATTGCTCTTGCCCCTATCGTTTTTCTTGCTTGGTTCGTCTACACTCGCGATCGGTACGAACGTGAACCGCGCAAGCTCATCGTCAAGACGTTCGTTCTAGGCGCCTTTCTCGTCGTCCCAGTAGTAGTCGCTGAGCTGCTTGGAAGTCTATTTCTTCCACCATCCGCCGACCCGCTTGCTTTGTTCCTGCATTTCCTGATAGTGGTCTCGCTTGTCGAAGAATCGTCAAAGTATCTGGCCGTTCGTATCTCAGTGTACAATTCACGCGAGTTCAACGAACTGATGGATGGGTTAGTGTATGGCGCCATAGCGGGTCTAGGGTTTGCGGCACCTGAGAACCTGTTGTATGTGCTGAGTCAAGGAGCAACTTTAGGGATTATTCGCGCGATTTTGTCCGTGCCGGGACACGCGCTCTGGGGCTCAATCATCGGATACGGCCTCGCACGCCGAAAACTCTCAGCCGCTCGAACTTCAGGCCTCATTGGCCTATGTGTAGCCGTTATCATGCACGCGACATTCGACTACGGACTGGTTGGAACGAGCCCATTCGTGGGCATCATGATTGCCGGCGGAGTTGTTGTTGCAGGATGGATAGTCTTCTTCAGACTCAGAAGGGTCGCTCTCGCAACCTCTCCGTTCCGACCAGAAGCACGAACTATGCAACCACCTGTGGTGGCAACCAAGTACTGCATGCAGTGTGGAGCACTGATTTTTGCAGAGGATAGATTCTGCAGATCGTGCGGAGCCGGGCAGTCTTGATGAAACGCTAGATCGCCTACCGTGAGTATGGTGGATGGTAGCCCGGGGGAGATGTTCGGGTTCTCTGACGAACCATTCGAACTCCCGTCGGCGGGTTTCCTCTCGTTGAGCGAGAACCAAAGCCCGCTATGCCTAGACGGAATACGGTTTCCTTTGTCCACTACATTCGGCGGAGCAACCTGCTCCTCCACCGGGCTATCGAGCCCCGGGCCAAGCTACCCGACCACGATGTCGCTATAAAACCTTCATCTATTGCGAATACAGCTACGCAAGCTTGAATGGTTTGCCTTCGGCAAGTGTTGTCTGAGGGATCTTCTCCTTCCATTTCCGAAGGAAGGCAATGTCCTCCTTCTCTTCTCTAAGGTCATCCGGAAGCATGT
>CAYGWT010000078.1:0-41059 GCA_964353625.1 uncultured Candidatus Bathyarchaeia archaeon
TAGGCTTTGTCACGATCCCTCGTTAGGAATTCAATAACTATGGTTTCCATTGGTACGATACGTCCAGCCTTTTCTCATTCTGTCTTATCAATTGGCAATCCAAGAAACGTCTGTCATAGATAGCGCCGAGTAGCGTTAGTAAGATAATCGGTTAGCGCGAATAGCCTCTTAATCAAGCGGCCTAGCTTTCTTCGTTTTACTCAGATGACCCCGCTCGGCTTAGCTGCGGATTCGTTCTAGATCTGATACCTTACCCTCAAGAGTCCGGATGTCGTTAGCCACGAGAGCTATCCTGTAGTCCAAAGCCTCATTCACTACTCTTTTTTGGGGTCTGTCTCTTGTCCGACTCCGACAAAACTATCTCGATTTACCTCGACCCAGGCCCATAGGGTTTGGTGAAAAGTGCGGGGGGTGGGATTCGAACCCACGAAGGCCTACGCCACAGGGTCTCCCAGATCCTCGGTGGTCCCGAAGGATCACCTAAGCTTGGCACCACGCGACTTCGAAGTCGCAGAGTCCTGCCCCTTAAACCTGGTTCCCGCCTGGTTCGTTCAACTCGCCAGAGCCTCGGGTACCCCCGCTCATCAGCTCCTGTCTCTACTCGCTCAGCACAATATTATCTCTTCGAAGCTGGCTTCGCGATCGGCAGCCATCCATTCGTTCCGTCGGCGCAGGAACCAGAGTAGTTCTGCGAAGGCCTTCGGAATGTGAACTCTGTTGTATTCTCGTTTGGTGTGTTAGGGTACTATTGTTCGTCTGTTGAACGCAGGTTCTTCACGTAGCCACTATTTCATCTCGAATTCTCGGCACGTCGGCGGCGACGGATACCAAATTGGAGGAGGCTCCTCGCCTGCTGAAGTAATGATTCTAACTATGCGATTGAGGGATCCCCCCTGGGGAAGGTCGATAACCGGTTCTCGTGGGTTGCCTAACACGCGGATTCTCTCGAAAGGCAACTTGTGGGGGGATTGTTCCGCTGATCATGAAACATTCAATGAACGAAAGGCTCATACGATATCCTAAGCGAGGAGATTCGCCAATTCTCGGCGGCTACCGTATCTTTCATAATCATATGTGTTCACACGTTACATTAGACGACAAGACCCCAGCCGACGCATGCGGAATCCAAGTTCAAGGCCCAAACAAATGGCTGACCCTTATCCAAAACGCGAGCCGTCACCCGACGGTTAACAGGAACCTGAATCGCCCACGAACTTAACAGAACCTGACTGAGAAATAGATATTAGTGGCAGTCTGGGTGAGCCTATGACTTCGCCGAGTGAAGAGTGTTGAAAGGTCGCAACTACAGGACGCCTCGCGGTCAGCCGTACACGCGCCACAAGTACATTCACGGCTCACCCGCACTGCGAATCTCCAAGTTCACCATGGGTGACACGAAGTCGAGCTTTGACTATCAGGTCAGCCTGGTTGTTCAGGCTCCAATCCAGATTCGTCACAATGCGCTTGAGGCAGCCCGTGTCGCTGCGAACAAGGTTCTCTTCGACACACTTGGCGAGACAGGTTACATTGTCCGCCTTAGACCATACCCGCATATTATCCTCAGAGAGAACCGTATGATAGCCACAGCAGGCGCCGACCGACTCCAGGAAGGGATGCGAAGAGCTTTCGGAAAACCAACCAGCCGAGCAGCCCGTATGCGAGCCGGACAGTCGATTCTGGACCTCTACGTCAATCAATCCCATATCGATCTTGCGAAAGAAGCTCTCAGAGTGAGTTCGAGCAAACTCGCCGCTACCTGCAGGGTCGTGGTGGAGCGAGCTGTGCCTCAGCCGGCCGCCTAGACCTAGACAAGGACTAGACATTAGTCAGGGGTCTTGGTAAGGACGAGTCAATACTAGGCTCTTATCGCGGGTTTCTTCGGCCCCCTCAATTGTTGTCCTATCAATCGGTCTCGGATGTGATGATTTATTAGCGATGCAGATGGAAATTCAGGGACGGTGCAATGAGTGGCGCCCTCCAACAAGCAAACGGCGCTGGTGCTTTGGTTCAATGAGGTTACGAAAGAGGACGTTCCCCTAGTGGGCGGCAAGTCCGCAAGTCTAGGTGAGATGACGTCAAAGACGAAAGTTCCAGTCCCTTACGGTTTTGCGCTCACAGCTGAGGCCTACAGACTGTTCGTCAGAAAGAACGGACTCGACAAGAAAATAGTTGACGCGCTGGAACCTCTGAATGATTCGAATGACACCGTGATGCTCCAGAAGGTTGGCGCTGAACTCAGGAAGATGGTTAATTCGGCTCAAATGCCGAAAGAGCTTGAAAGAGTCATCGTTGATGCCTATCACGACTTAGCCACGCATGAGAAGGTCAAGAATCCGTTCGTCGCAATCAGAAGCTCCGCTACCACGGAGGATCTACCCGACGCGAGTTTTGCTGGTCAACAGGAAAGTTACCTGAACATCACAGGGGCGAACGATGTGGTTGCCAAAGTGCGGGAATGTTATGCTAGTTTGTTCACCGATCGTGCAATCTTCTATAGAGTACAGAAAGGATTCGACCACCTTGACATCGCTCTATCGGCGATCGTTCAGATGATGTGCTACGCCGAATCCAGCGGAGTAATGTTCTCAATTGATCCCACGGACGGCGACGATTCGGTGGTAATGATAGAAGCGAACTATGGGCTGGGCGAGTACGTGGTCCAGGGTCGAGTGACTCCAGATGCCTACTATGTAGATAAGGAGACGCTTAAGATCGTTCGCAAGAATATCCCAACCAAAACTGTCATGCTCATACCGAAACCTGAAGGCGGAACAGAGGATAGACAGGTTCCAGATTCGCTGAAGAATCGCCAAGTCATCGGTGACGAACAAGTGATAGAGCTCGCGAAGTATGCCCTCATGATAGAGCAGCACTATGGTCGACCAATGGACATCGAGTGGGGATTCGATAAGCAAACCGGCAAACTGCTGATACTGCAAGCACGGCCTGAAACCGTTTGGTCCTTCAAGAAACGCCCGACGGAGAATGTGGCAACTTTCACGACAGAGAGAAAGATCCTCGTCAAAGGTCTACCCGCCTCACCAGGGGTCATTGCAGGCAAAGTTCATCTAATCCCGTCAGCAGAACATGTGAGCGAGTTCCAAGCTGGCGAGGTCCTCGTAACTGAGATGACTGCGCCCGATTGGGTTCCGGCGATGAAGAAGGCGAAGGCGATCATTACGGACAGCGGTGGTATGACTTGTCACGCCGCAATCGTTAGTAGAGAACTCGGAATCCCATGTATCGTAGGATCTAAGAATGGTACCAAGGTGCTTGCAACAGGAATGGATGTTACCGTGGACGCGAAAAGAGGAGTCGTATACGAGGGAATAATGAAGGAAGCTGTAGCCCCTCAAGCTCAGCAGGCGTCAGCTTCTGGCTCGGCAGGATTCTATGAGGCGCCAGTGACCGGAACAAAGATATTCGTCAACCTCGGCGAGCCGGAACTTGCGGAGAAGGTAGCTCAGCTCCCATCCGATGGTGTCGGTCTTTTGCGCATGGAATTCATCGTCAACGACCACATCAAAAAGCATCCGATGTGGCTGATTGAGAATAAGCATCCCGAGGAGTTTGTCGACAAACTCGCGGAAGGGCTCGCCATGTTCTGCAGAGCCTTCCATCCGCGACCGGTAGTGCTCAGATTCAGCGACTTCAAAACAAACGAGTACGCCAAGTTGGAAGGCGGAGAGAAATTCGAAAGCGGAATAAAGGAAGCCAATCCGCTGCTCGGCTTCAGGGGAGCCTGCCGCTATACCGATCCAAAGTTCGAGCCAGCATTCAGGCTCGAGATCGCTGCTGTGAAGAAAGTCAGAAACGAGATGGGCCTCAAGAACCTCTGGTGCATGATCCCATTCAACAGGACAGTCGAGGAGTTCGTGAAGATCCGCGAGCTGCTTCAACGCGAAGGTCTCCGACAAGATGAGGACTTCAAACTCTGGATCATGGCGGAGGTACCAAGCAATATACTTCTAGCCGACGAATTCTGCAAGGCAGGCGTCGACGGCTTCTCGATCGGTAGCAACGATCTCACCATGCTCATACTTGGCGCGGACAGAGACAATGAGATTCTGGCGCCCCTTTTTGACGAGAGAAACCTCGCAGTCAAGCGGGCCATCAAGAGTCTGATAGAGACAGCTCACCAGTATGGTAAGACAGTCAGCATCTGCGGACAGGCTCCGAGCGTATACTCAGAGTTCACGAGATTTCTAGTCGAAGCAGGCATTGATAGTGTATCCGTCAACCCCGACGCCGTGGTGCAGACTAGGAAGCTTGTGGCACAGGTCGAGCAGAGAATCCTCCTTGAGAGAGTAACCCGGCAACGCTGAAGACAGCCCCAACAATGGGCCTCCGTGTACACGATAGCCGCTTGGAGGGTACTTCTTCTGGGGAGGGGGTTAGGCAAACGAGAATTGCATTTTAGGGGCTAATCCACACGGGCTAGTTCTGGCCTGAGGTGATCGCGGCGCCATATTACTAGTCCATATGGCTCGTGCACACGAGATTCTGGTCACATAGGGCCAGCGTGTTCAGGTCGGCTCCAAGAAACGGTCGAGCACGTTCCTGATATCCTGCTTTGCAACCGCTCCGACGATGCGTTCAACTTCGGTCCCCCCCTGCAGTAACAGGAGTGTTGGGATGCCCATAATCCCAAAGCGTTCGGTCGTTGCAGGGTTCTCGTCAGTGTTTAGTTTTCCAAAGATGACTCTGTCTGCATATTCTTCTGCGAGTTCTTCGATGACAGGAGCCATCGCCATGCATGGGCCGCACCAAGGTGCCCAAAAATCCACCACCATCAGATCGTATCGTTCAACGACCGGGTCGAATCCATCATCAGCGAGAGTGATCAGCTGTGCGGTGCTTTGCTCTGACTCCATGCGCAATGCCTCCACGATGCATTCGTACGGTGCTTGGCACCTGAATAAAAGAAGATCGTCACGATCATGATTCTTGTCGAGTGATCAATCAATCCAATCATCTAATCTCACTCGTGTCCAACGTCGAACGAAGGTTCCACGAGCGGGGCATAGTTCCGTTTCTTCAGAGGACAATCGTGAAGTTGACAGTTTCGGTTCTGATACATGCTTGGCATTTGCACGGCAGTTACACAACACCTTATTCACGTGCGATCCATAGAAGTGATCATGCCGATCAAGTACTTTCCCGCCTCCGACGTTAAAGAATTGACAGATCAATTGATTGAGGAACTGGGTTTCGTTCACATCCCCAAGGAAAGGGTCATCTGCATCAGGAGTGTCGGATCAAAATCCAGAGGGACCATCGCAAGAGTGCATTCTTTCCCGAAAGTCTGGCAGCGGGGGCTTAGCATGAAATCTCATTATGCAATTGAGGTTATCTCAGAACACTTCGATGACCTCTCGATGGCAGAACAAGAGAAGGTCATCATCCACGAGTTGCTTCATGTACCGAAGAGTTTTGGTGGTGGATTTCGTCACCATAGAGACTGGGTCACCAGGCATAGGGTCGATCGGCTTCATGCTGCCCTAGTTGCGGATCGCCTCATAGACTCAAGCAACGGTTAATTCGAGGACAGCTCGTGCGTTAGCCCTCGTAGTCCCATGTACGATCTCGAAGAGGCCCGCCTAATCGAGGATATCAAGAGGCGATCGCCTCGCCGCGTCCTGCTTCAGTTACCCGAGGGACTGAAACCGCAAGCCGCCAAACTTGCTGAAAGACTTCAGAACGCGAGCGGAGCCGAAATATTCGTCTCGGGAGATCCATGCTACGGTGCTTGCGATCTTGCATTAAATCAAATGAAGGAGTTGCACGCGGACCTCTTGATCCACGTTGGCCACGCGGAGATACCAAACGGCAGCGCCAGCGATGGCATCATCTACGTTGAGGCAAGATCAGATCAGAAGATCGAGAAACCACTCGCTGAGGCTCTCAAACTCTTGAAGGATGAAAAATGCATTGGATTGGCTGCATCGGTGCAGCATTTGCACTTGCTCAAGCAGGCAAAGGAGTCGCTTGAACATGCGGGGAAGGTTGTGTTCATAGGCAAAGCATCGGGAAGGCTCGGACATGAGGGTCAACTCTTGGGATGCGACTACGGAAGTGTCCTGTCCATAGCGAGCAATGTTGAAGCGTTTCTCGTGATCGTCGCAGGAGATTTCCACGCTCTCGGTGTATCACTTTCCACAGGCAAGAGAACGATCGTGGCCGACCCATACCAACAGACGGCACGAGACATTGCCGGTCTCGTCGGGAAGATACTGCGGCAGCGATACGCAACGATCTTGAAGTTCAAGGAGGCAAAGAGGATCGGGATTATTGTGGGGCTCAAGAGCGGCCAGATCAATCTGGCTATCGCTAGGAGGTTGAAGACCCTCCTAGAACAGAATGGGAAGCAGTGCACGCTGATCGCTTCCTCGGAATTCATTCCGGAATCAATAGAATCATTCACAGATCTGGATGGGCTTGTGGAAACCGCCTGTCCAAGAGTTGCGATCGATGACCGAAGTCGCTATCACAAACCTCTGGTCAATTCGGAAGAGGCACTGATCGCGATCGGCAAGAAAGGCTGGGAAGAGTACGGCAAGCATACCGAAGAAACATGGGATCGAACGCCTGCTACAACAGATGAGGCCCAATCCTAGCCCTAGGATACGGCTTGAGCAGTATACGATTCCTGCAAATATTGCAGCGGACATTCTTTTCCTTGCCACCGCCGTGTACCGAGACATCGTCGGCAAGAACGTGGTTGATCTCGGAACGGGTACCGGCAGACTCGCGATAGGTGCATCTCACATGGGAGCGAGTCGTGTAGCCGCGATAGACATTGATCCTGAGGCGATCAGAGTTGCACGCGAGAACTCTCGGGCCGCAATGATCGAAGTGGATTGGATAGTCGGCGATCTGAGTGCAATTCGCGGAATTTTCGATACAGTTATAATGAATCCGCCATTCGGAACGAAGCAGAAACATGTTGACAAGGTTTTCTTGAGCAAAGCCATCCAGATTGGACGTGTTGTCTACTCGATCCACAAGTCAGCCACCCGAGAGCATATCCTACAATACTTGAAGCGGCTCGGATGCAGGGTGGACGCGATTCACGAATACACGTTGGATATTCCAAGGATGTTCGAACATCACAAGAAAAGGAAGCATCCTGTCAGGGTTGACTGCTACAGGGTAGAGACAGGAGGAGGCTCACAATAACCAGTGCGAGCAAAGATTATCCCTGCTTATATACGGCCGTTCTCATTATGGAAGAAAGCTTCGGTCGAGCTACCCTCTCCAAAGTTCCATGAAACAAGTAAGGTTCAATCAGAAATGCCTGTAAGAGATTTCCGTAAGCCACAGCTCGTCGTTCCCGGAGAGGATCTATGTGTTGCCGAGGAATTCTCACCGGGTCCCGGTACATACGAACGTGGTGGCGTAGTCTATTCGCACCTTATTGGTGAGAGAGTGGCGGATCTCAAAGAAAGAAAAGTGAAGGTTGTCGCGAAAGCCCGGACTCCAACAATGCCTACGGATGGCTCAACGGTGATCGGCCAAGTCGCAAGCGCTCATGAAAAGTCGGCCATAATCAGCATATACAAGGTAGACGCGAAAGCCCTCGGAAGACCGTTCACAGGTATCCTCCACATCTCATCATCAAGCCCGAGGTACGAGCGAAACATGAATGACGTCTGCAAGACAGGCGACCTAGTCAAAGCCAGAGTGTTCAATGACAAGAGCAGGATCCCAGAACTTACCACAGCCGGGAGAGGACTTGGGGTGATCCGAGCGTATTGTTCCAGGTGCGGGGGTCTGCTTGTCATGACAAACCGTAGGTTGCAGTGTGGTCTATGCGGCAATGTCGAGCACAGGCGCTTGGCCGATGAATTCGAAGTAGCAACGAGGTAGTACTGTTGAATCTTAAGGTTCTAACGAAATCGAAGAACGAGTTGAAACTAGAGCTTCAGGGGGAGGGGCACACTTTCTGCAATTTGCTCCAGTGGGTATTACTCCAGGACAAGAGCGTTGAGATGGCAGGATACGACGTTCCACATCCTCTGCTTCCGAGCGCAATCCTGTACATTCGGACGAAACGGGAGTCGTCTCCCGAGAAAGCACTCACGCGAGCCCTAGCAAAGGTAGGCGAGATGAGCAACGAGTTCTTGGAAAAGCTCGACAAAGCCGTCGTTCCAAGCTGATCCAGATACGCCACAGCTGAAATCTGTTCTTGCTGATTCGAAACTGGCCAAACTTGGAGATGCATACATAAACTTCGTCTTCTCGTTGGGCAGATCGAGAATCCTTGGAGAACCTCAGGGCATCAAAGTCAGTGATAGGATGCTTGCGGAAGCTCTCAGAAAATCAGGACTGAGGCAAGAGCTACCGCATCGTACGACCCGTCAGGACTGCGCGAACGCAGTTGAAGCGCTTCTCGTGTACGGGTACCTGAACAAGCTGGTTTCGCTAGCGGATTCAGTTGAACAAATAGCCGCTGCGCCGGATTCGCCCATCGACGGTTTAGTTCAGCTGATCAAGACGGTAGCGAACAAGATTGAAGAGCGGAAGTCAAACACCGCATGATCAAGAAAGAGATACGCGTTCTCGGAGTAGCTCGCGTTTCGCCTCACCCAAATAATGCGACTTCCACCCAAGTTGTGGGTATGGTGTACAGAGGAAACCGTTGGCTCGAGGGCGTGATGCGAGCCGTCATACCACGAGACGTGATGAATCTCACTCGTAGGATCATTGAGATGACTGTCAAATCCCCTCATTATCTCCAGCTCAGAGTCATCGTACTGGACGAGTTGATCGCCAAATCCGGGAGCTACATCGACATTCGCGTCCTCAACAAGAAAACGAGACTCCCAGTGGTTGTTGCCCTGCGTCGAAAGATACCCATCAAGCGTCTGCAAGAGAGTCGAATGGTGCACCGACGCGTGGTGAGAATATTTTCTGACTTGCCCTATGTGAAGTGGAGACGCGCAGCAAAGACGTTCTTCGTCTACTTCGCCGGGCTGAGAGGGGTCGATCTCAATGAGCTTCTCGAAGTCTGTGCTTCTAGGGAAGGGGTTCCAGAAGCGGCTAGGGTTGCTAGGATCACGTGTTCCTCCCTTGAAGCTACTATCCGGGCGCGAGCCCCAGCGAGATGATCTGAACCTGACCGCTATCCACGTCTTCCTCTGAATGTTTTAATAGAGATAGTGAGCCTCTCGGTGGCGGATCGGCGAAAATTGAGATTCTGTCCAAAATGTGGATCAAGGCTTGTACCCGTACAGAAGGCTAAGTCGATCGTCTTGAGCTGCCCGGGTTGCGAATACGAGACCAGAAAACCCGAAAGGAGCATTCAGCCGGTGAAACCCGAGAAGGAGAACATTATCGTCATCGGTAGAGAAGAGCAGAAGATCAGGACCTTGCCCAAGATGAAAGTCGAATGCCCCAAGTGCCGCCACATGGAAGCCTTCTACTGGCTCGTGCAAACTCGAGGCGCGGACGAGTCATCAACTCAGTTCTTTCGATGCGCAAGCTGCGGAGCCACCTGGCGAGAGACTTCATAGAACCATGACTCCACAAGGAAAATTAGGTGATCCGATCGTTAGTAAGGCCTCCGGCCCCTCGATGCTTAATAACTTAACAAAAACTGAGAGTTAAGCATAAGTTACCACCAACGCACGTTAGGGCAGGGAACGCAAAGTGTTCAAAGCATCCGTGAGTGACGCGAAACTCTGGAAGAACCTCCTTGCCGCCATATCGACCCTGATCGAAGAAGCAGACTTCAACGCTACCCCCGACGGAATCAAATTGAGATCAATGGATCCTTCTCATGTGGCAATGGTTGATTTTGAATGGCGGAAGACTGCCTTTGAGGAATACACTTGCCAAGAACCAACCAAGATACGCGTTAACATAGCGTCAATGTTGAGACTGCTGAAACGTGTCAGCAGCGATGAGATTCTGGAGATGCTCTATGATGAGAAAACGCGGAAGCTAAATCTAACGCTCAAGGGAAAGATGATGCGCAAGTTCACGATACCTACGCTTGATCCTGCACAGGAAGAGGTGCCGACTCCAAAGATCACGTTCAATTCCAAGGTCAAATTGACTACTTCGACATTTAGGGACATCATTGACGATGTGCAGGCTGTCAGCGACAATGTTAGACTTGAAACCACACCTGAGAAGCTGATTGCTGCCGCAACAACTGAGCTCAGTAGCGCCGTCATCGAGCTTGAGAAGGCAAGTGATATGTTGATTGAACTCGATGTGAGAGAGCCTTCGAAGGCGACCTACAATTTGAACTATCTCTCAGAGATAACGAAGGCTGGGGCCTCGACTTCTGAGATCGTCACGGTCGAATTCTCTAGCAATATGCCGATCAGGCTGGAGTTCGATATCCCCCAACAGGGTCGGCTCTCGTACTATCTGGCTCCCAGGATTGAGGCTGAGTAAGGTTCAGGCGCGTTTTCGATCCTTGGATTGCGTCTGGAGCTTTCCACATCTTGGGCAGATCGTATCATTTCGGGAGATCATCGCACCGCAAGATCTGCACTTGTACCACTTCACTAACTTTCGTGCAACGTCCTCAACCGTCTTCGATGATCTCAATAGATCATCCGGCCCAGGCATTCGCCGGTCGGTTCCTGTGTCCTCTTATGGACACAACACACAGAATAGCGTCTATAAACTCGTTGTGTGACTAACGTGGCCAGCTTGGCGACAACAACGACCCGAGAGAGTGCGGAAACGGACAATCTAGAATGGCGGAATGCAAGTGCCATTACGCACCATGCTGTCTGGAGGCGAGTTGCCGAGCGAGCTGGTGGACCCACTTAATCGCGGTCTTGACGAAGCTGGATCATGCGAAGTATCCATTCACTAACGAGGCCGCCGAATACGCCAAGAACCTAAACATTGACCTAAACGACCTTGCCAGTGGAGAGTTCTCTGTCATACTAGATCTAGCGGAGAAGAGAATCATTGACGCTCTAACGGTTGGAAGGATCGATCCAGAACCTCAAGGCGAACCCGAAATACTGGCATATCCGGCTGCGCTGATGTTGATCGCGCTGGCAGGCGACGAAAGGGCTCGTAGGAGATATGCTCTGGGCGAATCAAAGCGAGCCTACGAGTTGCTTAGGCAAGAGTCGCCAGATCTACTGATGCAGATTGCTGAACACACATTTGCCTGGAACGCCAAAATCATGGACAAAGAAATCGGCGAAACCCTCTATGAATTTGGATTATCCTATCCTGACTACCTAAGGAATGCAGTAAAGATACGCGATCCTGATTGGAAGCTCACTAACAGGGTATTGGCGCAGGGGTACATCTACTGCGACAAAGACGAGTTTGCGAGGCTGCTCAAAGAAGAAGTTGAAGCCAGAGTTCTCTCAAGAATCTCAGGCTACTACGGCGCCACTCCCGATGCTATCGCCCCACGAGTTGAAAGAATCAAGAAACTTGTGCTTGCTAGAACACAATTGTACGGAATTGAAGAAGCTCCAAAGGCTATTTTGGCTGCTGCGATGCCTCCATGCATGAAGGCTCTTCTCTCAAGCCTCAGTAGCGGAAAACACATTTCCCACATTGGGAGGTTCGCGATCACGGCGTTCCTGAGCAACATTGGAGTCACCGATGAGGATATCCTCAAGATGTTTCACACGCAGAGTGATTTTAGCGAGAGGATAGCAAGATATCAGGTCCAACACATATCAGGCGCCAGAGGCGGCAAGAAGAAATACACCGCTGCCAGCTGCAAGACGATGAAAACGTGGGGTCTGTGCGTCAATCAGGATGAGATTTGTGCTACGATATCACATCCTCTCTCATACTACAGAAAGAAAGCAAGAATGATGGCAGCGACATCACGGAGACAAGGATCGGTAGAGGTGCCGAGGCCGGTTATCTCAGAGCCTAGCAAGCAGGACTTGACCTAGCTTTCACGATGATTAGTGATCACATTTGATGCGAAACTTACTCAGTGCAGCCTTCTTGGTTCTGATTCTGCTATTCCCCGTTGCGTACCTCACTCTTAATGATGAAGCCCATCTCGCGGTCTCGAAGTCGATTGATCCATTCCTGTTCCTAGGTAGACATTCAGCGAGCAGCACGAATGCGGGAATGGTCAAGGTGCTAGTCACCTCACCTAACCCACTGACATCGTCTCAACGAACGATGCTTGGTTCACTTGGTGTGATCACGGGGTATATGGGAAGAGTGACAACCATTCAATTGCCCTTGACCGCCGTTGAAGAAGTTGCAAAGCTTGATTTCGTTTCTGGGCTGTTCGCTCCGAGGAGCTATCGTCCCACACTCGATTTAAGCGCACCCGACCTCGGCGCTACCTATGTCTGGCAAAACGTTACAGATACGCGCGGAAAACCAATTGATGGATCTGGAGTCCTAGTTGGCATAATCGATACGGGGGTGGATTTGTCTCATCCAGATCTCAAGTTTCCGAACGGAACGTCGAAGGTCGTGTATCTTTGGGATCAGACGGTATCAGGGAAGCCACCGGGAGGCTTCACGTACGGGGTCGAATGCTCATCGAGTGAGATCAACAATGGAAAGTGCACAGAAAGAGACACATTCGGCCATGGCACACACGTAGCATCAATAGTCGCAAGCTCGGGCAATGCGTCAGGCAAGTATCGCGGGATCGCTCCTGGCGCCTCTCTCATAGTTGTGAAGAGCGGGGCTCCAATATGCGGGGGCGAAAGTTGGACCTTTGAAGACAATGCCATCGTAGACGGCCTGCAGTATCTTGTGGACAGGGCTCGTGCGCTCGGGCGAAAGCTCGTGATCAACTTGAGTCTTGGAGGGAACATCGGTGGCCATGACGATACGAGCCCTTTCGAACTCATTCTTAACGATCTTAGTGCACAGGGGGTCGTTGTGGTTGTTGCGGCTGGAAACGAAGCGAACACTGACATTCATGTGACAGGCTCCCTGGGCCGCAATAATTCCTCGCTTGTTGGTTGGGCCCCCTCCGACCAAACTCACAGCGCGGTCGTTGACGTGTGGTATCAAAGTGATAGAACCATTTCAGCAACTCTCGTTACGCCTTCCGGGGAAACCGTATCGGGACCAACAAGATCCAGTGGAACAAAGACCACGGATGGTTTGGTCAGCATCGTTTCAGCAACGACAGCCAAGGGCAAGGAGCTCACGATCTCAGTCGACACTAATAGCACTCTGCGAACCTCTAGGTGGAACGTGATACTGAAGGCCATAGATAGCGGCCCAGACCTGAACTGGGATGCTTGGGTGGACAGCGATAGTTGCTCCTACCCAGCCGCGTCTTTTCTGACCGGCGATGGTTACAGGATCGACGTGAGTGGAACGGTCACGGTTCCCGGCACGGCAAGCGGCGTGATTACGGTTGGAGCCTACGTCAGCAAGAACTCTTGGACAGACCTCTCGGGAAAAGATGTCTTCGCCCAAGGTTATCGTGTCGGCGAGGTCGCGGATTTCACTTCAAGAGGCCCAACAAGGGATGGACGCACAAAGCCTGACGTATCCGCTCCTGGAATATTCATCGCTGCGGCCCGCTCGTCGGATGTTTCTCCTGGTGATAACGATCCTGATCGGTATCATCGCGTTCTTGCTGGGACGAGCATGGCAGCTCCTCACGTTGCAGGCGTGGCTGCGTTGATGCTTCAGTACAGCCCCCAGCTCACGCCGAGGGAAATCAGATCTGCTATGGTTGAGGGAACGACCCTTGATGACTTCACAGGTTTCATCGATCCGTCAAAAGGATCAAACGAATGGGGGTGGGGAAAGGTCGACGCGAGAACCGTAACCTCGCTCTTCAGAGTATCCTCTACAATAAAATCGCTCCCTCCAACATTCGCTGTTGACTTGGTCGTCGACGGGCAGCATCACGAACCCATCCACGGAGGGGAGGCCATCACAATGCGGTTCTTGTCCGGCACCACTCACTCGTTTGTTGTAGCAGACGAAGCGTTCACAGCAAACTCGACTCGATACTTCATCAATCAATATGCTGCTGCTTTCTCCGCCAATAGTGTCTTCACACCGAATGCGAGAGTTCAGTATCTGCTCTCGCTAGAGTCCCCAGTCGGAGCGGCCGAGGGTGGCGGATGGTACGACGCAGGTAGCTATGCCAACTTCACCGTCAGGCTGCCCGAGGTTTTGAAAGGCTTCGGTCGGCTTCTAGGTGTAGATTTTTCCTTTGACCATTGGGTTGACGAGCATGGTAACAGAGTATTGTCGGGCTTTCTACGAATGGATTCACCTCACACGCTCAGAGCCTCTTGGGGTGTTCGCGTTGCAGATTGGCGGCCCCTCCTTGCTTTGGTCACGCTAACTCTTGTTTTGGCGTTAGTTTTCGAATCAAGACGAAGAAGACTGCAAAAAGGACAACAACACGGTTGATGATGATTTGACGTTCGGTCGAGCGAGACCCGACGAGGCAAGAACACATTTGTCTTCGCGGTGATGGTGAGCCTGCAAGAAAAAGGGGAATGCGAGACGGCCTCAACCAGCGCTCGGGACACGGATCGGATCAGTTTCATCAAGAAGGCCTTCTTGCAGTACTACACCCAGCGAAGCAGCAGGGTCGCTCTGCCCCCGGACTTTCGATCTAGAGAATTCGCATTTCTCGCATTTGGCGAGAAATTCATGACGCGACACAAAGCAATTGGATCACAAGAAGAACTAGCCAATACGATTCGAATGCTAGTCCCGTCGGACGTCTACTATTCAACGGCCTACTACTCGAAACCTGCGGAACAGATGGAGCGCAAAGGTTGGCTCGGATCCGATCTCGTCTTCGATGTTGACGCCGACCACATACTGACTTCATGCAAAGCAAATCATGACAAGTGGCGCTGTAACAATTGCGGATTCTCAAAACAAGGAAAGTCTCCTACTCAATGCCCCAACTGTGGGCGAGCAAAGTTCGAAGAGCGTACTTGGCTCTGTGATGACTGTCTCAAAGCGGCGAAAAATGAAGTCTTCAAACTCACTGACTTCCTGGCAAACGATTTTGGAATATCAGAACAAGCGATGCACGTCTTCTTTTCCGGTCACAGAGGATATCACCTCCATGTGAGAACAGAAGAGGTTCGCAAACTGGATGAGTCGCAGAGAAAGGAGATAGTTGACTACGTTCTGGGTTTGGGATTGGATGCCTTCTTTCAGGGGCTCTACAAGAAGCCCAAGGATGTGATCGTAGGGCCGCAGCGAGACGATCCAGGATGGCGTGGTCGCTTCGCCCGGGAGATCTACCGACTCATCATGCATGGAACCGAGGAAGAACTGGTGGACTTGGGTTTCTCGACCCGTCGAGCGCGATTGATCATGCAAGAAAGACCAGAGAGAGAAGAGCGTTGGCAGAAAGAGATTCTGTGGAGCGAGTTCGAAGATAGGTTCCACGTCAAGGACACAACTTGGCGTGCGACATTTGAGCGGGCAATCTCAAAAGGCGCCCTGCCCGCAGAGATCGACACCGTAGTAACCACGGATATTCACAGATTGATACGTCTGCCCGAGACGCTCAACGGAAAGACAGGCCTTAGAGCAATGGCGGTTTCAAACTTGAACACCTTTGATCCATTTGTTGATCCAATAGCTTTTGAAGGAGAAGAAACAATTCGAGTCAGCGACGCACCAGCTTTCAGAATGGGAAACAGGAACTATGGGCCATACGTCAATGAGGAAGTGACGCTACCCGCTGCAGCCGCGATGCTCCTACTCTGCAAAGGTGTGGGTGGTCTAATACAGAAATGAACCGTGAGGAACTCTACCGAATTTGGAAAGCCGAGAAGAGCGAGATAACGCTCAAAAAGCTCGACCCATCTTTCTACGCAGAGGTCAGGGAGCTGCTGAACGATTGCATGGCGGCTTCAGTAGCAACCGACCAAGACCGAACTCAGAAGGCAATCACCGAGAAGGAGCTCATGATACTACGGCGGCTGAGCACCGAGATCGCCATGACGCGAATGAAGAAGATTATTGACGCAGCACTTACCGGACTCAACGTTGGAACTGAAGTGCTTGCCCAAGAAGAAGGAGAGTTTACGAGGATAATTGCAGCGCATATAGGGGACTACAGACGTTTCATCGACGAATTAGGATTAGGCAGTTTGTCTTCCGTGGAAAAAGCTCCGGACAAGCCAGTTAGATCCGTGTTAGAGGTCGTGCGATTCCTCTCAGACTTTCCAGCAATAATAGGCGTGGACCTGAGAACCTATGGCCCCTTCAAATCCGAGGATATCGCCACATTGCCAGCTGAGAATACTTCTGCACTCATCAGCCAAGGGGTCGTGAGGCAGGTTCGTTTCTCCGAAGGGATAACATCCGCTCCGCAGTCTGCATGAATTTTCGGGACGGAGGCTAGGGCCTAATTAGGGCTAGATACGTCTAGCGTCTAGGCTTCTCCTTCTTGCCTTTGAGCAGAGCATCGAGAGAAACGCCGTTGCACGCGTATACTTTGAATCGGATTCCCGGAATGTCCCCCATGCTCTTACCTTCGGCGCCACCTATGCCTTCTATCAGGACCTCGTCGTGCTCATCAATGAAGTTCATGGCACCGTCGCCAGGCAGGAACGCAGTGAGGACCTTCCCATTCTTTATCAACTGAACTCGAACACACTTGCGCACAGCGCTATTTGGCTGACGACATTCGACGCCAACTTTCTCAAGAACTATGCCGCGGCCCTGCGGGGCTCCCTGAAGAGGGTCTGCTTTGTAATCCAGCCCAAGCATACGACGTTTGTAGGGTGGATAATGCCATCGGAACCGCTTATGCCTACGTTTCAACTTGCGTGCTCCCAGTAGGCCCCGTGATGATTTGCCCATTATGACACCCGTATCCTGAAACTCCTCGTGCTAGACTTTGGCCCGCCTTATATGTTGTGCGTAATTCGCGGCACGAATACGGAAGGCTTGAAAGCAATGTGTTGTGAACATCATTCGAGTCGCCCATGCGAAAGAGCATCCTCGACGACAGAGTCGCGACGACCAAGATTGATCGAGAGAACATGCTCAGGATTCTCGAGAAGACTCCAACAGCCTACGAGGAAGCATACGAATCCGCATTGCGTTCTGGTAATCTCCCGCAGACCCCTTCGACTCCCCCAGCGTATTTGGCATTTGTAGGAATGGGCGGTTCAGCGATAGCGGCCGACATACTGAAAGAATGGTTCTTCGACGCTAAAACATCAATTGAAGTCCTGAGGGGGCCTAAGCTGCCGGGCTCAGTCGGTGCTGGCACATGTGTCATCGTTGCCAGCTACTCAGGTCAGACCGCCGAGGCGCTGGAAGCCTTGAGCGAGGCTCGGAGGCGTGGTGCTCAGATTTCTTGTATCAGTTCAGGAGGAAGGTTGCTTGAGCTTTGTCGAGAAAACAGAATTCCTCACGTGGAAGTCATACCTGGATTGCAGCCCCGTGAGGCATTGCCCCATCTCCTGTGCGCTTCCCTTGTGATACTTGAGAGGTGGGCCATCGGCGACCATCAAGCAATTGGTGTTGAATTGAGCACTTTGAAGGGGCAACTGGAAGAGCTTAGGAAAAGGGTTGGATTCAAACAGCCTCAGGTTAAGAACCCAGCGAAGCAGTTGGCCATTGCACTCAACGGAACAATTCCGTTCATCTACACATCCCAACATCTAGCGCCGGCCGGCAGGAGATTCAAGAATCAACTCAACGAGAACTCAAAAGTACTTGCGAAGTTCGAGATTCTTCCGGAAATGCTCCATAACGAAGTTCAGGGATGGCACATGTTGGAGGCCGGATTCGCTGATTCCGTATCGTTCGTCTTGCTCAGAGACCATGAAAACGAAGAGGACGCCGAACAATTCAGAAGATTGAAGCGATTGATCCGCAAGCGGGGAGGCAAGAAGATACACGAAATCCATCTGAAAGCTCCAACGTCGCCTGCCGCAATTCTCACAACGATCTACTATTGTGACTTTGTTTCATTCTATCTGGCGTTGGCACGTGGTGTAGACCCGACCCCTGTCAGAACCATTCAATTACTGAAACGTCCGAGGGAACTTTTGCGGCCATAGGCCCAACCGCCCGTTTCCTGCAGTCAGAATGCAAAAGCCTACTAGCCAGCGCGGTCCGATGGGTTTCGATCTAGCACTATCACGGGAGAGCGAATTGGTTGTCGTACGAGGAACATGCAAAAGCAATTGGAATTGAGATCCCGCCTGCTGCAACTCCTGTTGGGGCATACCTGCTCGCGGTTCAGAGCGGTACTTTGCTTTTTACGGCAGGTCAAGGGCCTGTGAAAGATGGTGTTCCCGTTTTCAGAGGCAAAGTTGGACGTGACATCACGGTTGAGGACGCGTATGAAGCCGCGAAACTTTCCGCGTTGAATTGCCTGGCCGCGGCGAAATCACTCTTGGGAACGCTCGACAGAATCGAACGTGTCGTGAAGGTGAACGGGTACGTCAACAGTGCATCGGGGTTCACTGAGCAGGCAAAAGTCATGAACGGCGCTTCCGATATTTTGGCGCAGATCTTTGGAGAGAAGGGACGTCATGCTAGGACATCGGTTGGGGTGAGCGAGCTTCCTCAAAACATAGCCGTGGAAGTCGACCTTGTCCTGGCTTGCATGTCCTGATCGCGAGTTCATTCCGTCGAGCTTCAATAAGCTATTGAGGAGGCAAGGGAGGCTGCCTTGCGCCACAGTGAGGGCAAAAAACCGCCAGAATGACGAGTTGCGCTCCACAGTTTACACAGTTCTTGATACCCCGTGGAGGTTTATGAGTTGGTGCCGGAGGTTCCGGAGTTTTGGGAGCGGAAACGACTGGGACTCCGGAGGGGCCTGCAAAAGTCCGTAGGCTATGTGCCTTGTCTGCATAGATGAAGAACAACAGTAAGGTAAAGAATGCTGAGAGTAAGGCGGAAATCATTGAATAAGCAACATTACTCGCTCTGAGCATCATCTCTAGTAGGCGAACACTATCTGTGTAGATCGCTGGGTTACTTAGTTCCAAGTACGAGATGCCCGGCCACATGAAGGACGTAACCAAGGATGCTAACAGCCAAGCGATTCCTGATATGACAATGTAGCCTATCATCGTTGCGAGGTTACTTCGCACGAAAACGAAGCTTAACTTTATCGATTTCATTATTCCAAGATCATCCATTACTAGAGCCTGCATCCATGGGACAAGGAAGATGTAGAGAACGAGTTCAATCAATGCAACCACGAAT
Source organism: uncultured Candidatus Bathyarchaeia archaeon (assembly GCA_964353625.1). GTDB lineage: Archaea > Thermoproteota > Bathyarchaeia > 40CM-2-53-6 > 40CM-2-53-6 > CAVPLU01. The sequence continues at coordinate 19,150 of CAYGWT010000078.1, forward strand.
ACAATGCCGAGCAATGCGAAAACGATTGGGGCAAGCAAGTTGAAGATAGTCGCGGGTGTGAGCTCTCCCGGAGTAGTCATCTGCCCTAGATTGAGCGTAAGAATACTCGCCACCGCAGCTGCCGTTCCAATAGCCACCGGGAGAACAAAGAATATCGCGACCAGCAACCGGCCGCCAAGGATCCGGAGGAAATACTTCCTGGATCCAACCAACAGATCAGCAAACTCTGTTCGTCCGTCGACGACAGCACGCTTGTTCATGTATACCCAGCCAGCGGTTAGGAACGTGTCAACAAGGAAGATTCCCACGAAGAGGAGCACGCCACCCACGACGATCGGGGTGAGGCTCTCAATATCTGCGGTCAGTCCGAATGCTATCAGTAGCGGAAAGAGCGTGAAGGACGCTATCGTCAAGAAGGCGAGCGGTACAATCGCCTGAATCAGGATCGGCGGCACTATCAATATCCAGTTGTTTCTTATTCGCGCTGCACATTTGCTGATCAACGCTCCGAGATCCATTTGTATCACCGTGACAACCGACTTCATCAAGCTTCGAGAGTGAATTCGGAATTTAAGTGCGGCGTTGAGGGGGTCAGCGCTTAGGGTCTGAGGTCTCGCACATAGTTGCCTGCGTCATGATCAAAGGGTATCTTGCGACCCTCACACAATGCAGCGAGATTCTCGACAAGTCCCTTCCAGTAGAACGTTACAGATTTGTGATCCTCCTCGCTTTCGTACGCGTTAAAGTGATCAAAAACCAGCAGCATGGTTTCGCCTGCACTTTTCTCCACGAAGCTCCAGATACCGAACCCAGGTACGACATCGCTGTATCGATGCACAGTCATGTGATTTTGCACCAATGCTACAATTTCTGCGCTAGGGTAGTTGTCCCCTACGAGTCTGCCTCCCACGACGAATCTTCCGATGCGACATCGTGGATCGTACCAGATCCTCAAAGTCCGCGTCTGCTGGAAACACTTGTACACTCGAGCAACAGAAGCTTTGATTCTCTTTTCGATGTGAATGGTGCCTGCCAATTTGCCCAACACCCAACGATGAATGAACTCATCATGAACTGAATCCTATTCTTAACAAGTGTGCGCATAAGTATTTCCGAAACCAATGATCGAGAAGAGCATTACAGATGGCTTGTTGTGCTTTCGATAACTTATGTCATGCTTAAATAGACGCCGTCGGGCTCCGTTGGTCGGTCACCGCGTTGTTGCTCCCTGATGAGATTGCCTCAAAGTCTGTCATTCCTGCGATCCGTGCGATGGTTGTTCGCAGACTTGTGGATGAGTACGGGATGACTCAGCAGCAGGCTGCATGTCTCTTGGGAATCACTCAACCAGCCGTGAGCAAGTACATGCACAACAAACGAGGGATTGCGATAAGGCTGGATGGCATCGATCGAGTGAACGAGGCGGCGAGCAAGATCGCTGCCATGCTCGTATCGGGAAAGGCCGGGCAGGTTCAGATAATGAGTAAACTCAATGACGTCTCCGTGCAAGTTAGGAAGAGTAGACTCATGTGCGATCTTCACAGGCGCCTTGAACCTGGCTTAAACCTAGGTGGATGCCGGATATGCGAAGCCTAACTGATCTGTAGCGTAGAGGTGTTCTATCCCCCAACATCTGTCAGCCTGTTCAGATGTCTGACTCATGATCTTTATTCTCCTTTGCAGACTGCTATCCACACTGCCACTTCAATCCCTGCACGCCTCGCTACCAAACGCTCTTATCACTGACACATCTGGGGGATAGAACATCCGTAGCTTAGAGGATAAGCAATGATCTGCAGGATGATATGAACAATGGCAGCAGATAACCCCGCAGAAGAGTCTCAAACCTCGCATCCATATCCTATCTCGAGTGAGTCTCCAGGTTTCTGGGTTGGGAATCTCAGAGACTTTGTGGAAAAGGTCGTTGGCTGGGGTCCCGTGAAGTCCTTGATCAACTGGAGTCGTATCTACTCCCTCTGGCCGGTTCACCTGATGACTGCTTGTTGCGGGGCTGAATTCGGCGCAATGATGAGCGGGAGATACGACCCTGAAAGATTCGGAATGCAGGCTGCGACTGGGTCGATGCGTCAGAGTGACCTTCTGATAATAGAGGGAACGGTGACAAAAAAAATGTTGAAGAGGGCTAAGGTGACTTGGGAGCAAATGCCCAATCCAAAGTACGCGATTGCGATGGGCGACTGTGCATGCTCCGGTGGCCTCTTCCACGACTCGTATAGCATAATCAACGAGATCGAAAAGGCCATTCCAATTGATGTCTTTGTTCCAGGATGCCCTCCTAGGCCTGAAGCGCTTCTAAATGCCGTGATTAAGTTGAGAGAGAAGATCCGACGAGAGGAGGTCTACACGAAATGACCGCTGTGCCCTCAACTTCAGAGGATCACATTGCGAACGCCATCAGGGAACACCTAGGTGCTGCAGTGGAGAATGTGGTGGTCATCCGCGAGAGCCGTATATCAGTCGTAGCCCGCGCGGAAGCAGTCAGAGAAGTTGCGACATGGCTGCAAGCTTTCGGATTCGACCATACGCTCGCAGTTTCTGGAGTTGATTACCCACCGGAGAATCGCATCGACGTTGTGTATTTCGTCTCATCTTACTCGCGTGACGATCTCAAGGGTGTAGTAGTATTGCTTACAATCCACCTTGGACGAGAGAATCCTGTGCTTCCTTCGTTAACCCCAATCTGGGAGAGTGCTAACTTCTTCGAGCGTGAGACTTACGAAATGTTCGGAGTGAATTTTGAAGGTCACCCAAACCTGAAGAAGTTGTTGCTTCAGGACAACTGGGATGGGCCGCCTCCATTGAGAAAGGATCTGAAAATCCCGGAGATGGCATAGGTTGTCAACGCTCGATCTGAATGTTGGGCCTCAGCATCCTGGGTCTGGCCACATGCGAATCATGGTCAAAACAGATGGTGACTTCATAGTTGAGGCAACGCCAGATATCGGCTACGTTCACCGGGGATGCGAGAAGATAGCGGAGTCGAGGAATATCATAAAGAACATCCCTATGCTTGAGCGCCCCAACATTGTAGACTCATCAAACCTAAACTGGTCCTATATCCAACCAATCGAAGAGCTCCAGAGGGTCGAAGTCCCAGAACGTGCTGACTACATTCGCACAATACTTTGCGAGATCAACAGAATAGCAAGTCACCTTTATGGAATGGCGATATTGGCAGGGATATTTTCGGGACATACTACGATGTACATGTTTGGTTTTGGAGACCGGGAACTACTCTTGGACCTGGCTGAGATGCTCACAGGAGCTAGACTGACATTCTCCTTCTTCGTGCCCGGAGGTGTTCGAAGAGACCTTCCAAAGGGTTTCAAGGAGCGGCTTCTAGAGACGCTCGACTATGTGGAACGTCGCCTCCCCGTGATTGACAGGATATTCGTGAGCAACCCTCTCTTCATCGAACGTGCGAAGGGCATAGGAGTCCTCAACAGGGAAGATGCGATCAGGCTTGGTGTCGTCGGCCCGGTCGTGAGGGGTTCCGGTGTTCGATGCGACGTGAGAAAAGACGCGCCCTATGGAGTCTACGACAAGGTAGACTTCGACATTCCTAACTTCAAGGAAGGGGACAGCCTCTCACGTTGGTTGGTCAGATTCGAGGAGATAAGACAAAGCATCTCGATCTTGCGGCAAGCGATTCGAGATATTCCCAAGGGGCCGATCTCTAGGAAGAGCCCCATCGTGGTTCCTCGTGGAGAGGCCATCGGCAGGGTCGAATCTTCCCGCGGAGAGACAAACCATTACATCGTCGGGGATGGAGGCGACAGACCATACCGAGTCAAGATGAACACAGGTTCATTCAAGAACCTGCTGGCACTTCCGTTCTTGTTGAAAGGCGTTCGCATCGGTGACATGCCGATAGTCTACGGCAGCTTGGACTACTGGCCCGTGGAAGCGGACCGGTAGGAGATGAGAGCGATGTCGGTAGCTGTAGCATTCCTGGAAGCCGTGAAGCACATGTTCAAGAAAACTTTCACACTGAAGCATCCTTACCAAAGACATGAATTCCCGGACGGGTATCGCGGGAGGCATCTGCTCTACATGGACCGATGTACTGGATGCGGAATATGCTCGTGGATTTGCCCAGAGAAATGCATCACGATGGTTCACACTACTGACCAGAAAACGTATCCGCAAAACCCGTACAAGCGATTCCCTCAGTACTGGTACATCCGTTGTTGCTTCTGCCATTTCTGCACCGACTATTGCCCCAGTGGAGCTCTGGATTACACAAGCGACTATGATCTTGCCGAGTACGAGAAGGAACTAATCATTTGGAGCCCCGAAAGACTATCGAGAGTTCCCGAAGCATACGAAGGATACCGCACGAAGTTTCACGGCTCAGCTGGCGTTGACCACGTGCTCTCCGCTGAAGAGTCGTGAGACATGGAATGAGCCATATACAAGACTCCATCATTCGGAAGATAAACCGGCGTAAGAAATCTCGTGAACGAACTCGCGGGCCCTATCGAAAGTCATCGAGGGCCGGGCTGCCCGTCGCCAGTTCATAATGTGTTTGTGCCGGAGCCGAACCAAATGAGAAAGCATGATCAGATCTGTAGAGGGTTGGCACAAAGTCAAAGTATGACGTATGTTATCTTCGCCAAGAAACCCACAGATAGGCTGACTGATCAGGGGAGAAAATAATGGCGCTGAATGTGACCAAGTTACGTGCAGATTTTCCCATTTTGAAGAGGAAGATAGGTGGGAGACCTCTCGTCTATTTGGACAGTGCCGCGACCTCACAGAAGCCGAAAGCAGTAATCAACGCAATAAGCCGATACTACCGCGTATACAACGCGAATGTTCACAGAGGCATCTATCGAATCAGCGAAGAAGCAACTATTGCGTTCGAGCAATCGAGGGAGAAGTTCGCTCGCTTCATCGGTGCAAAGACTCCGAAGGAGATTATATTTGTTCGAAATACAACAGAAGCCATAAACTTGGTAGCGTTCAGCTGGGCAAGAGCGAATCTCAAGACCGGAGATCATATTCTTCTCACCGAGACTGAGCACCACAGCAACATAGTCCCATGGCAGATGCTAGCAAAAGAAAAAGGCCTCAGGCTCGACTATGTCAAGATGCAGGACGACGGAATACTCGACTGGGAGAGCTTCCAAGAGCTGATCAAACAAAGCCCAAGAATCCTGAGCCTTGCTCACGTCTCAAACGCATTAGGGACAATCAACCCGATCAAACACATGGCTCGAGAAGCGCACAAAGCAGGCGCGATCGTCATCATCGACGGGGCGCAGTCCGTTCCACATATGCCGTTAGACGTTACTGATCTTGATTGCGATTTCATGGCGGCATCAGGCCACAAGATGTTGGCGCCCACCGGAATAGGGATGCTCTATGGAAGACAAGATCTTCTGGAACACATGGAGCCGCTGATGGGCGGCGGAGAAATGATCAAGGAAGTCCATCTCCAAAACTCTCGATGGAACGACCTCCCATGGAAATTCGAGGCGGGAACTCCGAATGTTGAAGGAGTCATCGGACTTGGGGCAGCAGTTGACTACCTTTCGAAGTTGGGAATGGATAACGTTAGACAACATGAGAAGGATATCACAAGATATGCGCTTGACAGACTTGGGCGCGTCAAAGGCTTGGTTCTGTATGGCTCAAGGGATGTGGAGAAGCGCGGGGCGGTAATCTCGTTCAACCTAGAGGGCATACATGCCCATGACCTAGCCACAGTGCTGGACACTCAGGGGATAGCGATAAGGTCCGGACACCATTGTGCTCAGCCACTAATGGACCGATTAGGCGTGTCAGCGACGTCTCGCGCTAGTTTCTACATTTACAACACGCCACGAGAAGTTGACTTTCTTATCAGGGCACTTGAAAGGGCAAGGAAGATGTTCAAGATATGACACCAGATATCTACAGAGAGACGATCTTGGACCACTACAGGCATCCTAGAAACTACGGAGACCTGCCAAATGCAAACACCCATGCGAGAGACTCGAACGTTCTATGCGGCGACGTAGTCGAGATACAGCTAAGAATCAACGCAAACAAGATTGAAGAGGCACGTTTCAGAGGAGAAGGATGCGCAATAAGCATAGCAACGGCTTCGATGCTCACGGAATTCTCCAAAGGCAAGTCAATCTCAGAGATCAAGGGCCTCGGAAACAAGGAACTCATTAAGCTCCTCGGGACGGACCCTGGACCGGCGAGGATTGAATGTGCGATACTTGGCCTGAAAGTCATGAAGGCGGCAATTAACAAGCGGCAAAATGTCAAGGCTTCCGAGGAAATCGGCTGCTAGTCATTCCAATCACGATAAGGCAGCAGGGAAATGTTGAATTAGAAGTAATCTAATCTAGCGCAACATCCTGAAGGTAGGTGCCCAGTCGCTCCCCTTGGTACGTCCGTATTCGAGTAATGTAGGGTTAGAACCAAAGGGGTTCCTTACGTTTACCCTTATTAGGGCGTCCTTCTGTGCTGAGGAGGAGTTGCGTTAGGGTTCCCAATTTTCAGGGCCTAATGAGCATTTGGATATTGGAGAGAGACGATCATTTGAAGGATGAGGAGAATAAAATAGCTATTGACGTTTTCGAAAATCAGCTTGTTCCGAAACATGAGATTGTGCCCAGGCGCGAGGCTGAGGCACTGCTCGAACGCCTGCACATCAAGGCGCATCAACTGCCTTACCTAAAAGCTGATGATCCAGCCGCGCGACAGATAGGTGCCAAGCCGTGGGATGTAGTAAAGATCACGCGTAAGAGTCCCACAGCCGGAGTGGTTGTAGTATACAGATACGTTATTGAGAGTTCAGCTGGAGGGGGAAAACCTGATCAGTCAAGTTGAACCGCAGATGTGGGGACTGATCAAGGAATTCTTCCGCGAGAAGGGCCTTGTCAGGCAGCACATCGATTCATACAACGAATTTATTGAAACAGGATTGCAGGCGATCATAGACGAGGTCGGATCAATCCCAATAGAAATCGAAGAGTATCCGTTGAAGATCAAGCTCGGGAAGATTGAGATCGGCACACCTAGGGTAACAGAGGTTGATGGATCTGAAAGATCCATTTATCCTACGGAAGCTCGGATACGCAATCTCACATATGCCGCGCCATTGCACCTTGAAATGACGCCTGTAATCGGGGAACGTGAAGGCCAGACAGAGATCGTCTACATGGGGGACTTTCCCGTCATGCTCCGTTCGAAGATATGCCCTCTCTCGAGGCTGACTCTCGATGAGATGACCAATATCGGCGAGGATTCCATTGATCCTGGCGGATACTTCATCGTCAATGGTGCTGAACGTGTGGTGGTTGCACTTGAGGATCTGGCAGCGAACAAGATCCTCATTGACACAGAGAAAACGGGAGTCAACCCCGTCTACAAGGCCAAGATTTTCTCTACAACCTTAGGTTTCCGGGCAAGAACTGAAGTCACCATGAAGTCCGACGGCGCGATCTTTATCATGGTCCCGGGGGTGCCAGCGGAGATTCCTTTAGTCGTGCTCATGAAAGCGCTTGGCATTCAGGAAGACCTGAAGATCGCCGAGCTGATCTCTGATGATGAGATCATCCAGAACCAATTGGAAGGTTCATTCGAGAAAGCGCAGGGCATCCTTTCGGTGAAGGATGCACTCCTATATGTTGGTAACCGTCTCGCGCCCGGACAGGTTGAGGATTACCGTGCCAAGAAGGCTGAAACGGTTGTCGATCGTAACTTTCTTCCACATATCGGGCGAACGCCAGCCGAAAGGAAAGAGAAAGCGTATTTCCTAGCCGAGATCACAACAAGGATTATTGAGCTGAAGCTTGGCAGGCGGGGCCCAGACGACAAGGATCACTACGCGAACAAGCGACTCAAGCTTGCAGGAACCTTGATGGGCGACCTCTTCAGGATCACATTTCGAAATCTTATCCGTGATTTGAAATATCAACTTGAGCGCATCACGATCAGAAGACACCAGGAACTTTCGATTACGAACGCAATTAGGCCTGGCATAATCAGTGAACGAATACAGCACGCGGTTTCGACAGGCAACTGGGTTCGAGGAAGGGTTGGGGTAACACAACTTCTCGATCGAACGAACTATTCCGCGACATTAAGCCACCTGAGGCGGCTTCAATCTCCCTTGAGCAGAAGCCAACCCAACTTGGAGGCGCGCGATCTGCATGCGACGCATTGGGGCAGACTATGCCCGAATGAAACCCCTGAAGGATCGAATTGCGGTCTCGTGAAGAACTTAGCATTATCCTCCATCCTGTCAACAGGGGTCGACTCAAGAGAGTTCGTGCTCAAGCTACGAATGATAGGGGTCGTACCAATTGGGGAAACGGAGAGCAAGTCAGCAACTCCGAGTGTCATCGTCATAGTTGACGGTCTAATTGCAGGCGTCACGCGGGCACCTAACGAGCTTGTGCAGGAACTAATACGTATGCGTCGCGCCGGCGAAATCAGCTCCGAAGTGAACGCCGCGTATTTCCCTCCAGAAAGAGAGAACGTGCGGGGATGCATCTACGTGAATTGTGACGGCGGCAGAGTGCGGAGACCGCTAATCATAGTGGAAGATGGCGTTCCGAAACTGACGCGGGAGCATGTAGAAACCATTCAGAGACGCGAAATGCGTTGGGAGGAACTCGTTGAGAAAGGAGTCATAGAATACCTAGACTCCGACGAGGAGGAGAGTGCTCTCGTGGCGCTCGACCTTTCCAAGGTCTCGAAGGATACCACACATCTAGAGCTTGCTTCTTACACGATGCTGGGCATCTGCGCTTCAGTAATCCCGTATTCTGAGCACAACCAGTCTCCAAGGAACGCCTACGAGTCAGCCATGGCGAAACAAGCGCTTGGAGTTTCCTGCACCAACTTCTTCAACCGAACCGATTCTAGATCACATCTACTACACTACCCGCAGATGCCTCTCGTTAGGACGAAACCAATGGAAGTCATTAACTACGATGACAGGCCTGCAGGTCAGAACTGTGTTTTGGCCGTACTTTCGTTCCAAGGCTACAATATGGAAGACGCCGTAGTCTTCAACCGATCATCTGTGGATCGTGGGTTTGGCCGTTCTACATTCTTCCGAATCTACGAAGGTGAATGTAGACAGTACCTCGGGGGGCTCCGCGACAAGTTCGAAATCCCAGAAGCAGGGACTAGAGGATACAGAGGTGACCGATACTATCGCTTTCTTGAGGAAGATGGAATTATCTCGGCTGAGGCGGACGTGAGCGGAAACACAGTTCTTGTAGGCAGAACAAGTCCCCCTAGATTCTTAGAAGAGTACCGTGAATTTGAAGTTAAAGGACCCACAAAACGTGACTCATCTGTAGGAATGCGCCCTTCAGAGGTCGGAGTAGTCGACACCATTTTCGTTACTGAATCAATCGAAGGCAGTAAGCTCGTGAAGGTGAAAGTCAGAGACACACGTGTTCCAGAACTTGGGGACAAGTTCGCCTCAAGGCACGGGCAGAAAGGCGTCATCGGCCTCCTTGTTCCACAGCAAGACATGCCCTTCACCCAGGATGGCGTCGTCCCAGATGTCATCATCAACCCTCATGCATTCCCATCCCGTATGACAATCGGACAATTCGTGGAATCCTTAGCTGGCAAAGTCGCTTCGTTGAGAGGGGAACCAGTTGACGGAACTCCTTTCAGTAACGAACGCCCAGAGCAACTTCGCGATACCTTGCTGAAGCTTGGGTTCACTCAAAGCGGAAGCGAAGTTTTCTACAACGGCATCGACGGAAAGAAGTTCGTAGCCGATGTGTATGTTGGAGTCATATACTATCAGAAACTTCACCACATGGTTGCAGACAAGATGCACGCACGGGCACGCGGTCAAGTACAGATGCTGACACGACAGCCCACCGAAGGAAGGGCCCGAGGAGGAGGCCTAAGATTCGGGGAGATGGAACGCGACTGTCTAATCGGGCACGGAGCGTCTGCGCTGCTTAGAGACAGACTCCTCGAAGAATCTGACAAGTACACCGTCATGGTTTGTGAAGTATGCGGCTTGCTCGGTTACCATGATATCAAACAGAACAAGTACGTGTGCCGTATCTGCGGCGAGCGGGCAGTAATCTCCCCCGTCGCACTTTCCTACGCCTTCAAACTACTCCTCCAAGAATTGATGGCGCTCGGTGTGGCTCCCAGACTTAACATTTCGGAGCGTGCATAAGATGGCGATGTTGGAAGAAGCAACTAAAATCATCGGCAGCATCAGGTTCTCACTTCTCTCCCCGAATGAAATACGTCGTCTGTCAGCAGTTGAAGTCCAGACAGCGGACACATACGACGAAGACGGCGTCCCCATAGTATCAGGTCTAATGGACGGAAGACTGGGAACACTCGAACCTAGGCAGAAGTGCAAGACCTGCGGAAACACGGCTGTAAGCTGCCCAGGTCACTCCGGGCACATAGAACTTGCGGAGCCTGCGGTCCATGTGGCCTTTGCCAAACTCATACACAAACTCCTGTCCATCACATGTCGCAACTGCGGCAGGATCCTCATGTCGAATGAAAAGATTGAGAACTACAACGCAAGGATAGCGGAAGAAAAGATACGCCTCAACGAGGTGCCCACGACTTTCTTCGACGCTATTATGAAGGACGCGAAGAAAGTTCAAGAGTGTCCACACTGCGGAACGCGACAACACACAATCGAACATCAGAAACCCACAACATTCATAGACGAGACCGGGGCCCGGCTCACGCCCAGCGCAATCAGAGAAATGCTTGAACGTATTCCTGATGATGATCTCCGCATTGTGGGTATGGATCCAACCGCTGCAAGACCTGAATGGACGGTCCTGCAGGTCCTGCCCGTCCCGCCAGTTACGGTGCGACCATCTATTACACTCGAGTCAGGCATTCGATCAGAAGACGATCTGACTCACAAACTCGTTGACATAATTCGAATCAACCAGAAGCTGCATGAAGCACTCGAATCCGGCGTTCCAGTTAACATCATTCAAGAACTACATGACCTGCTTCAGTATCATGTTACTACGTACTTTGATAATGAGGTTTCCGGCCTACCGCCTGCTCGTCACCGATCAGGAAGAGCGTTGAGAACGATCTGTCAACGATTAAAAGGCAAGGAAGGCAGGTTCCGAGGCAACCTGTCTGGAAAGCGAGTTGACTTCTCAGCTAGGACTGTAATTTCTCCTGACCCTAACATAGACATCAGCGAGGTAGGCGTTCCAGTTGACATAGCAGCACGACTAACTATTCCAGAACGTGTTACACAATGGAACATCGAAGAGATGAAACGGCTCATCAGAAACGGCCCTGACCAGTACCCAGGCGCTCTCTATATCGTGCGCCCGGACCAAAGGCGAGTCAGACTAGAGTTCGTTACCGAACGAGATAGTCTCGCAGACGCAATCGAATCAGGTTTCGTCGTCGAACGCCACATCAGAGATGGGGATATTGTGCTCTTCAATAGACAACCCTCACTTCACAGAATGTCAATCATGGCCCACACAGTTAGAGTACTTCCATACAAGACCTTCAGACTGAACCCATGCGTCTGCCCACCATACAACGCGGACTTTGACGGCGATGAGATGAACCTGCATGTACCGCAGGGTGAGGAAGCGAGAACCGAAGCAAGGCTTCTCATGCAAGTACAAGATCAGATACTCTCTCCTCGCTACGGAGGACCAATCATCGGTGCTAAGACGGATCTTATCAGCGCAGCCTATCTGCTCACCCGCAAATCCACAGTCCTCACAAAAGATGAGGTTTGTAGGCTCCTTGCAGCTGCCGGGTACACGGGCGAAGTTCCCGAGCCAGCGATCAAGCGTCCTGTCGAACTTTGGACCGGGAAACAGATCTTCAGCCTCTTCCTGCCGAAGGGTTTCAGCTTCACCACCAGATCCAGCATGGTGACAAAGGACGACAAAGAACACGTCATAATACGTAACGGCATACTTGAAGAAGGAGTCATCGACAAGAACTCGATCGGCGCCGAACGCTCGGAGACGCTCTTCCACCGAATTGTGAAGGATCAAGGATCTGAGACCGGGCGTCAGTTTCTCAATCACCTCGCGAAGTTGCTAGACCGTTTCGTTTTGATGAAAGGCTTCTCATACTCAATCAAGGAACTTGACGTACTTCCGAGTGTCAAGGAAAAGATTGACAAGGGCATAAGGAAAGCCGAAGAGCGTGTCTACACACTTATCGAGAGCTACAACCAAGGAACTCTTGAACGGCTGCCGGGCCAATCCCTTGCGGAATCACTCGAGATTCGAATAATGGACGAACTCTCCAAAGCTCGTGACGGTGCTGGCGCGTATGCCGACGCGAACTTGGACGAAAGAAACAGCGGCGTAATCATGACTAGAACAGGAGCAAGAGGTTCGTCGCTAAACATTGCACAGATGATAGCATGCGTGGGTCAGCAATCAATTCGTGGTCAAAGAATCCGCAGAGGATACAGAGACAGAGTGCTGTCATTCTTCCGACCTGGAGACGCAGGTCCTGAAGCAAAAGGGTTCGTTTACGCCTCGTATCGTGACGGTCTCAACCCGATCGAGTTCTTCTTCCATGCAATGGGTGGACGTGAAGGACTAGTGGACACTGCGGTCAGGACCCAACAAAGCGGATACATGCAAAGAAGACTGATCAATGCACTCGAACATCTCAGAGTGGAATACGACTCAACCGTGAGGGACTCGCGAGGAGACATCATTCAATTCAGATACGGGGAAGACGGTGTGGACACTGCGAAAAGCGATCATGGCAAGGCAGTAAACTCTGAACGCCTAATCGAACGTGTACGGCTCACCGCGGAAAAAGGCGCGAAGGCCACCAACAAGTACGTCGAAACTAAGGTTCGAGAAGTGACCGACCGACTTTCTCCCCTCCTAGCAGATGAGTTGAAGCGAGATCTCCTGAAGGCTAAAATGTCACGGCGCGGCGTCGACGAAGTCGTTGGCCAAGCCGTCGAAAACTACGGCAGATCGCTCATCGAACCCGGTGAAGCTGCAGGAATTGTATCAGCTCAATCCATTGGAGAGCCTGGCACGCAGATGACACTGAGAACCTTCCACTTTGCAGGTGTGAGGGAGCAGAACGTCACCCTTGGCCTTCCTAGACTGATCGAGATTGTCGACGCAAGGAAGATCCCGTCGACGCCGACGATGACGGTGTTCCTTGACGAGAAACATAGGACGAGCAAGGAGAAGGCCGAGGACGTCGCCACCCTCCTCACGCACACTACACTCGCAGACATCGCCTCTAGTATCGAGTCAGACATAACTAGGATGAGGATCGTGGTTAAACTTGACACTGCAGCTATGCGCGAGAAGTCCGTCACGATGAAAGACATGAAATCAGCGATCCAAGTACCTCGAGGAGAAACGAAGATCGAAAAAGACGAAGTAGAAATTACCGCTCAGGACATGGACATTCCACAGTTCAGGCGTCTCGAGTCCCGTGTCGCCGGAATGCACGTGAAAGGAATCCCCGCGGTGAAGCGAGCTCTTGTCATGGAGGAAAACCACGAGTGGATCATCAGAACGGAGGGATCGAACCTCGAACTTGCACTCACGACGCCGGGTATCGATCCGACCAGAACAGTATCCAACAACATGCACGAGGTGGCGGCCGTGCTCGGAATCGAAGCAGCGCGCAACGTAATAGTCAAAGAGGCGAAAGCCGTCCTCGAAGAGCAAGGTCTTGACGTCGACATAAGACATGTGATGCTCGTCGCAGATGCGATGACCGCGTCGGGCGAAGTCCTTCAAGTAGGTAGGCATGGTGTAAGCGGCGAGAAATCGAGCACACTTGCGAAAGCAGCCTTTGAGATCACGATCCCAACGATCGTCGACGCGGCCGTTCGCGGAACAAAGGATCACCTGCGTGGAGTCGCGGAAAACGTGATAGTCGGACAACAGGTGCCAATGGGTACAGGCCTCATCGAGGTTTTCATGGCAATGTCCGAGAGGAGGGAGAAATAGTGGACCTTAACAAACAGATCAACATGGCCGTCAAAACCGGGAAGATTAAGCTAGGCTGCAGTGAGGCAACAGATGCTGCCAAGACAGGAAAGGCACGTCTGATCATCATCGCCTCAAACTGTCCTGAGCCACAGAAATCTAGCATACTCTACAACGCAAAGCTCTCGGAGGTTCCCGTATACGTCTACTCGGGCACCAGCATGGACTTGAGCGCTGCATGTGAAAAGCCATTTCTAGTCGCCGCTCTTACAGTGAAGGAACCCGGAGACTCTGAAATCCTAAAGTTGGCTGAAAGCTGAAGATGTCCTCAACAAAGATCCGCTTAGGCAGCGATGAGATACGTTACATTGCCCTGTTTGAGAACATAACCGGCGCAACCGCAAATGACTGCCTAATCGACTCCTCAAGCGACCGGATCATATTCATTGCCAAACCAGGACAGATGGGTCTGGCGATCGGAAAGGCAGGGAAGAACATCAACACCCTCCGGAGAATGACCGGCAAACCAGTGGAAGTCGTTGAGGCGTCGGACAGCGTAGAGGGTTTGATAAGGAACTCTCTCGCGCCGGCGAAGATCAAAGAGATCCGAGTCACCGAACGTCCTGACAAGAAGATAGTGGTCGTAGAAGTTGACCCAAGAGACAAAGCCTTAGCAATCGGAAAGAACGGCAGAACAATCGATAAGACTCGCATACTAGCCAAGAGATACTTCCAAGTCGATCACGTGCAAGTCGTCTAGGAAGAGAAATGGGCAGCCCCATCGACAAATGGGAGGATGTTGCAGCGAGCATTCTACAAATAGAATGCCAGCACACTATCCACATGATCTTGACAGCCACGATCACCCCTGCCACCGGTTGCCTCTTTCGAAGATGCTCATGGCTACGAAGAGTATCAGATGTCAAAGGCCCAACTGGCGCATCACGGATGCGACAATAATCATGTCCGCTATCTCAGCAGACGCCCCGTCGATTATCATATGATCTAATCTTCCTCCACGCATGACTGGGAAGTGCACGTAAGGAACGTAGTATTGCACCAACTCTTCGATATGGAAGCTGTTGCCTAGGATCTGCTTGGATGTTTCCGGCATTCTGACAAGTCTTTCTTGGAATCTCTGCAAGACTGTCTCCTTGGTGTCCTTCGACGTAGCGATTCTTGCTATCGTTCCTTCGACATTTAGATGCGTGATATCGAATACTCGTTGGGTCTTCCATGCACGAGGTAGTGCCTCATCTAGCGCATCTCTTTCTCGTCCGTCAGAGGTCACGTACATCTCAGCCTCCTTCTGCTCCACCGCTAGTTCGGTCACATGGCTGAGATTGAAGTATCTGCGCTCACCCGTAAGAAACCTAGAGAATCGTTTCAGTGTGCGCTTGAACGTTTCTGGGATGAGATTCGTTTCTTGCTCCTCTATCATGAGGTCGCGCGTCTCTCCATCCACCTCTACCGCAACTACATCTTTATCCACTCTAATCTGGTAGTTTGTTTCCCTTAGATAGACGCACTCATGGTGCCCCTTCACATACCATAAAGGGAAATAGACTACAGTAGGGGCTCCAGCGAGCCTCGATATTGCAGATGCCGGTCTGAAGGAGTCCGCCACACGCTGCAAAATTCCCGGTCTAATCGCTCTCCTTACGAGCCTATCAAGCGGCTGCGCAACGACTCTCATTCTAGTCTCGACAATCTTCGAAGGATCCCAACCGTTTCCCTCACGCAAACCGGGCATTTCTTCGGCCAACTTGTCGAGTGTGTCCAGCTTCTCGAGCCTAGAGGCTATCTGACCTCGGATGTCTTCGCGCCCGGCCAAACGAACTGTCCTCCATTATTGATTTAGGATTCGAAATCTCAGATTGCTATGCGATCAGATGTAGTACCCAGAGATAAGTCTGCCACAGACAAACCCGTGAGTTCGCCTGGCCGTTCTCATTTCACGCTCAGGATACTGGAATTTTCGTCGTTGTTAGGCACTCAAAAATAGCCGATAAGATGAGCATGATTCTCGAGGGAGATGATGGTTCGCGATTCGGAACCTCGCTTCGTGTTCATCCACGGCGCAGGGGGAACCCATAGAGTCTGGCGTTATCAGACATCCGCATTTCCGAGCAGTATAGCGTTAGACTTACCCGGCCATCCAATAGGGAAAGGATACAGTACAATCTCGGAATATGCCCAGTTTGTGACCCAGGTGATTGAGGAACGAGAACTTGGCCAAGCGATACTGGTGGGTCACTCGATGGGCGGTGCGATTACGATCGAGATCGCTCTTGCTCATCCGAAGTTCCTCATTGGAATCGTGCTCATCGGTTCGGGCGCCCGGTTGCGAGTGGCTCCCATCATCAAAGACGAAGTGAAGCGTGACTACATGCATGCGGCAGAAGTGATTGCCGAGTGGGCCTACTCTCCGAAGAGTGATGCGAAGCTCAGGAAGGGCGCGGTTCAAGAGCTGCTGGGGGTACCGGCCGAGGTAACGTATGGTGACTTTCAGGCCTGTGATCATTTCGACAGGATGAATGAGATCGGTGGCATCGATTTGCCTACTATGGTTGTGTGCGGAGAAGATGATCTGCTCACGCCAGTCAAGTATTCGCAGTATCTTAAAGAGAAAATTAGAGATGCTCTGAGCGTAGTCATTCCCGATGCAGGTCACTCAGTCATGCTAGAGAAACCAGGAGAACTCAACCATGCACTGCGATCATTTCGAGCAAAGCTTTACAGTCATTCCGAATTCTCCGACCGAATTCCCTAGCTCAGGATGGCCTGGCGTATCCTGATTTCCCAGAGTCTCTTGCGTAGACAGAGCGTCTTGGAAGTCTCATGCTATTGATGCTTGCCACAGTAGCCGCAAACAGCTCACCTAGGTTCTCACCCGTGAGAGCGCTGATGGCAACGATTTTTGTCCCAATAAATTCTCCCCGGATCGCCTCGAGGGCGTCCGCAAGTTTCTCAGGGTTAACCAGATCGACTTTGTTGGCGCAGACAACGACTTCCCCGTCTATGCCAATTTCTGGCAGGATCTTATTCATAGACGAGCAGCGCCGACCGATGATGTGAATCTCTTCGCTTGCGTCCACGAACAACAATATCACGTCTGAATGCGCGATTTCGCCTAGTGTGGCAGTGAATGCCTTCACGATCGTGGGATGCATGTCTTCTATGAAGCCGATTGAGTCGATCAGTAGGAACTCCGAATCGCGTGAGGCTGCGACTCTGACTTTTCTTGTGAAGGTGGATAAAGTCGTGAATGGTCCGAGTCCTACTGTCTTAGTTTCAGTGGCTAGGCGATTGAACAGTGTCGTCTTTCCGGCCTGCGTGTATCCTGCTAGTGCCACTATCGGGAATCCAAGCTCACGGCGTCTTCGCCTAGTGATCTCCTTCTTGCGATCCAGGTCCCGAAGTTGTGCCTCCAAACGACTTATTCTGCTACGTGCGGCACGGGTGTATTCTTGAAATGGGTAGTCGCCTGGACCCATCCAGCCAACCTGCTCACCCATTATCCCTCTTAGCTTGATGAACTCACGACCCCAAGACAGGGTGTACTTCAACTTGGCGAGCCTGATCTGGAGTTTTGCTTCCTTAGTCATCGCGCGTTTGTCGAAAACCTCTAAGATCAGCAGGTTTCTATCGATGACCCGAACGTCCCCGCCTAGGCGCTGTTGAAGCTTGAAGACTTGACTGCTTGGGAGCGTATTCGCGAATATCACGGTTTCAACTTCGTTCAAATCAACGATTTCTTTGAGTTCCTCGACCTTGCCTGGACCTATGAAGTATGAGTGGTGGTCGCTGTTTCGCTTCTGAACAACAACATCGACGACGTCATATCCTATGTTTTCTGCCATCGCTCTCGCTTCTTCAGCTCGTGGCGGCAGCGATGGCAACTTACATTCCACCACCACAGCACGCATGAATGGTCTCGCCTCGAGTTTTTCCTTAACATTTCACTCTTGATCAATGTGCTATTTAGGCTGGCATGAGGAATCGATTCGTGATCTATCAGGATGAGACAAGAATAGATGTCAAGCCTCAGTCCGGATCTGTCGCACTGGGGGGACGAGAGACGGCCTACGAAAGCGAGTATATTGCCCTCTTCTCTATCGTGCGCTTCTTGCCCTCAGGCCACAACGCGACAGGTATGTAGGTAGATGATGACCGTCCATATTGTCCAACATTATCAGATGCGCACGAACTGCAACTTGTAACCAATCCTGCGATAACTCGATTACAATTCCTGCAAAACGAGTAAGCTCTGGAATAAGTCATGAACCGGATGCCGCTGGCAGCTGCTTCGTGCGAAACCGATAAGAGTGCTTCCGTGGTTGCCTTCGAGTCCACAGAAATCACGGCCAAATGGCCTCCCGGAGTCAGAGTCTGAAGCATCCCTTCGATAGCTAGCCTTTCACTGAGAGGAACCTTTGATGTCAAAGGAACACCTGGCATATCTGTGTAGAACGGGGAGTTCCTGCCACCTTGGGCAGACACCGTGCTCTTGCCGTAATGTTCAACATCGAGTTCGGCCAGTCTTGAGGCTGCTTCATCTCCGGGTCTTTCCGACAGTACCACGCGCATCCCTAGGTTCTCTGATGCGGCCTCGGTTTGCTTTCGCAACTCTTGGAGGATCTTCTCTCCGAAAACTAGTGAGTCTTTCTTCAACTCGCTACCGGTATGGGCAAGGCAAGCCTCGTTCAGTCCCAAGATCGCCACTGCATAGGTAGCTACTTTCTCACGGAAGTACGGGGTGCCTTGACCTGATCCGAAGAGCAGCGGGAGTGCAGTTTGTTTTAGTCTATCAACCATGAACTTCCGCTTGATCTTGAAGGCCTCTAATGCCAAAGTAAGTGAATCTGTCATTGATTTGAAGAATCTATCATCGTCTCTTCGTGCTTCATAAGCAAGTCTAGGCAAGTTGAGAAAGACCGTTGTCATACAACCTGTCCTATAGCAGTCGGACTCCCATTGCTTGCCCCAATCGTCCGAAAGTCTCAGACCCGTGGCTGTGTAGCAGTCGGGTGAGCCGTCTCGAAGAAACGCAATGTACGGTAGCGCCCGAGATGCCGCTAGTTCGTGAGTTTTGAGAACGCGAGATCGAGTTTCATCTTTTCTCTCGGCCGAGTCCCGAATCTTGAAGATCAACCTGGGGCTCGCCAACAGGTTGGTCGATGTTACTCGTGAAGTCGCATCAAGTAGATCATCAAGAACCACCCTCGTCTCCTCGTGGTAGTCACCGTAAACTCCCATCGTTCTACCTCCTGGCCCGATGGCCTCAACACTCTCTAGGAACTCAGGCACTCCATATTCGAGCCCAAGAGAAAGTCCGGGCTGAGGGGACCCCAGTGGCAGGTCGCGTTCTATGGATGAAAGAAAGAGCGCAAGCGATTCCCTGACCGAGTCCTCAGAGGTATTCTTAACGTAGGGTGCTAGGAAGACATTGAATAGGTCAAAACTTTGTTCGCCTGATATCTCTGTAATTCCGAGACGGTAGACGCTCTGGATCAATGCCAAAGCTGCGTTGAGGCTTTGTGGTGGTTTCAATCCAACGAGCCCGTTTTTCAGGAAATATCGGAGATCATGTTGGATTTCGCTCGGCTTTAGGGGCCAGCTCTCAAGGTCGGATATGTGGATTTGGCCTGAGATGTGCGCGTCTGCGATCTCACGTGGCAAGCACTCCAGCAGGACATACTCTCCCAAGACAGAAGCTCCTGCGGTCCTCTGAACGTAGTCAGTTGTCAACCCGAGTTCTCCGGTCGAATGGAGAAGCTGAGTGACATCGTATACCGGCATTCCAACACGCGTCAGCTTATGCCTGTATTCTTCGAGTTTCTTTTCGATGAGAATCGCATTAACAAACTCGCGGATCAAGGCCGAAGTCAGGTACGAAGTTCTAAGCTTGATTAGCCGGTCTTCTGCTTCTGCCGCTATTTCGTCCGCAAGTTCCTGGGGAACGCCTGCTTCAACAACCAGTGACTTCGCTATCTTGCTTCTGTGGAAGTCCTCGATCGCTAGCCGCGAGGTTCTAACGAATAATTTGCCGCGTTTCACACTGACGTATTCTTCTAGGTCTCTCGCGAAATGTATTACCATATCTCCCAGTTCAGTTATCTCGTACTTCTTTGCGCGCTTATCCGAACTGATTAGTCCGGCTTCAGTCAGACTTCTTAGGTGGTATACGAATTTTCCAGCGTCACGGACAGGATCCAGCTTCAGAGCCGACATGATCTCGGTATATGGCAACGCGCCTTTCGTGGAGAGAAGTCGGAGTACTTGCATGCGAAGCGGAGCGGATGCAGCGTCGAATATGGCCGCTCCAAGTTTCTCGAAGGAACGCAGCATACTGCAGGCATTGTGCGGAGTACTCTAAAAAAGTGTACTGATACCTCTGGTCGCTAGATTGGATATTCAGAACCCTGGAGATCGGTCACGTGTAGTGGAATCAACTGCACAGCTCGAGCTATTCTGAGAACGCCAGATGTCGACGAACGCTTTTATCCCGTAGCTTTCCACGACTAGGCAAGCGTCGAAGAATGAATGAAAGACTAGTTTCCACTGCTCGCCCTCAATCAGCTGAAGGAGTACAGTACCACATTTCAGCGAAGCGAGGACAGGTAGGTGACTATGTCTTTCTGCCTGGCGATCCGGATCGCGTGCCGAAGATAGCTAAGTTCTGGGACTCAGCTCACGAAGTATCTTCTCACAGAGAATACCGAATATGGTCTGGAATGGTCAGCGGAACGATGGTGTCGGCCTGTTCTACGGGCATTGGTTGTCCAGCCACGGCCATTGCAATCGAAGAGCTGGGCAGAATCGGCGCGAAGACATTCATTCGAGTTGGTTCCTGCGGATCACTGCTGCCGGACCTGGAATGTGGAGACCTAGGAATATTCACTGCCGCCGTTCGTCTTGATGGTACCGGCGAGCAATATGTCACCGCTGCATATCCCGTCGCTGCAAGCCACGAAGTGGTCCTCGCACTTATCGAGGCTGCCGAGAAACTGGGCAAGAAGTACAGAGCAGGGTATACCGCGTCAACCGACAGCTTCTATGCGGGCCAAGGTCGGCCCGGCATTGAAGATTATCTGCCTACAGATGCTGAGACGCTCATTGAGAGGCTTCGAAGACAGCGTGTGATCACAATGGCAAAGGAAGCTTCTGTGATCTTCACCTTGGCGGGCATCTATGGATTCCGCAGCGGCTGCGTACTCGCGGTGTACGTGAACAGAACCACGAACAAGTTTGAGGCCAAAGGGGAAGAGGCCGCATGCAAAGTTGCAGTGGAAGCGGTTCGAATCCTAATCAAATGGGACCTGGATCGTCAAAGAGCCGGGAAAAGATACCTGGTCACCAAGCCTCAGCTACTGATATGTGCCCCAGTTACATGGTGGGGCGGCGTTTTCTCTTGGACTCTCGATCAGGCCATGACATGGCTGACAGGAGCGCCGTAGGGCCTAGTCTCGGCAAGCGCCTCGACGAGCAAAGAGCTTAAAGACTCATCTGCTCGCTTTCGCCGTGGTGCTCCGGTGGTGTAGCCCGGTTAGCGCCGAGGCCGAGAGCATAGCGGCCTTATCCACTGGTGAGCCAGTGGAGGCCACTCGAGCCGTTGATCGCGGGAGATCGTTCGCAAGCGATCCGCGAATTCGAAAACGAGGCCTCTCTCGTCGCAAGTCCCGCCCGGAGCACCAATACAAGAATCGGTAGCCGTCTTAGTCTCGAGCCTCAGTTCTTTGAGGCAACGGCTTCAACGTCGAGGGCCTCACGACACAAACCTTTTGGTCACTTGAATCCATATGGGAAAGAGACGAGTGGTCCGGCTCATGCAACTTGGTGAACTGCATCTCGTAGAAGATATCAGAGTGAACGATAGTGATGCGCTTATCATTGTGGACTTGCAGAACGACTTCATGCCGTCTGGTGCTCTCTCGGTCAAGAATGGAGATGAAATCGTT
>CAYGWT010000079.1:0-7019 GCA_964353625.1 uncultured Candidatus Bathyarchaeia archaeon
AAAGACCACTCGATACGCGTTTTCGGCATCGCATCTTACGCGATACCGGTGTTCTTTCTTGGCGAGGTTCTTATCATGATCTTCGGGATCTATTTGCGCTGGCTCCCGGCTGGCGGACGAATGTATCCTGGCATATCGCCGGTCGGACTATTGATCGACGGACAACGCTATGCCACCGGACTGTATGTTCTGGACAGTCTGCTAGAGGGCGACATGCAGAAACTGTACTTGTCAATACGTTATCTCATTCTCCCTTCAATAGCGCTCGGGCTCGTTCTCTGTGGGATTTTCATCAGGCTGACAAGGAGTAACATGCTAGAGACTCTGCAACTCGATTTCATCACAGCGGCTAGAGCAAGAGGACTCAAGGAACGAACCGTTGTTTATGGATACGCGCTGCGAAACGCATTCCTCCCCATCCTTACAATGATGGGACTGCAATTTGCCGCGCTGCTTGCCGGTGCAATCTTGACTGAAACCACTTTCTCGTGGCCTGGGCTTGGCAGGTATCTGGTTGATAGGATCAGTTTCAGGGACTACACCGCAATTCAAGGAGTTGTAGTGTTCTTCGGCCTCCTCGTCACAGCTGTAAGCTTGGTAGTCGACATGCTGTACGCGTATTTGGATCCTCGAATAAGGCTCTAGGTGAAAAACATGAGCGACGACCAAACGCGTGGAAGAATGCTAGTTCTTCTCATACAAAGGATTGTTTCACTCGAACAGAGTGGACTCGCGGGATGGGCCATAATCGCGGGCACAGTGATAGTTGTAGCGCTCGCGATAATGACAATATTCTCACCCCTGATATCTCCTCACAATCCGATCGCGATCAACGTCGGACCTCTACTCTCGCCGCCATCATATCAGTTTCCACTAGGCACGAATCATCTTGGCCAAGACATGCTCAGCAGAGTCATATCAGGTGGAACCATAATGTTTCAAGTGGCAGTATTATCCGTCATCGTCTGCCTGATTATAGGAGTTCCAATCGGCCTCTTTGCCTCATACACTGGAGGATACGCAGACAAGCTCACGTCATTAGTGATGGACAGTATCTACGCGTTCCCGGGCCTAGTACTTGCCATAGCAATCGCGGCCATGCTTGGGCCCGGAGTCATCAACATGGCTCTTTCGATTGCAGTCGTCTACGTTCCATCCTACTACAGAATAATCCGTAGCCAAGTCCTCTCAATCAAGGAACTCCCATATGTAGAAGCTGCACGCATGATGGGCGCTAATGGAAGAACCACCCTATTCAGCTACATTCTTCCTAATGTCATTCCGTCGATCGTAGCCATTGCAACGATCAACTTCGCCGACGCAATTCTCACAGCCGCCGGCCTCACCTTCGTAGGTTTAGGCTTGCCTGTCTCCACTCCCGACTGGGGTTGGGACTTGACTTACGGCAGGAGACTCCTAACTAGCGGGGCATGGTGGGTCATAACGTTCCCAGGCATTATGGTCGTTTTGCTCGCGTTAGGATTCACATTGATAGGTGAAGGCCTGAGCGAACTATACAATCCGCGCCTCCAAAGGTGAATCGACGACATGTCTCTGCTTAACATCGAGTCATTGGTCGTAGAGTATCATACTCTGAGAGGAAACGTGAAAGCGGTCGACCGGGTCTCTTTGGAGATGCAAAAAGGCTACACACTCGGTTTGGTTGGGGAGGCAGGATGCGGGAAATCCACGCTTGGGCTTTCGACTTTGCGCCTCGTTCCTCCGCCTGGCAGGATTGTCGACGGACAAATAACTCTTGACGGAATTGATGTCGTAAACTGCTCAAACGAAGAAATACGCAAGATAAGAGGAAAACGAATCGGATACATCTTTCAAGACCCCATGACGTCTCTGAATCCTGTCAAGAGAATTGGCGATCACTTCGTAGAAATGATCCACACACACGAACCTGAAGTCAGCAAGAGCGATGCATTGAATCGAGGGAAAGAGACGCTCGAGCGCCTCGGCATAAACCTCGAAAGAATTGATGACTTCCCTCATCAATTCAGCGGTGGAATGAGACAAAGAGTCGTGATCGGATTGGCCTTAGTTCTAGGACCAGATTTACTAATCGCGGATGAACCAACAACATCCCTTGACGTGATAGTTGAAGCCCAAATTATTGAACTTCTCAAAGAACTCAAAGAAAGCCTAAGACTCACATTGATCTTGATCACACACAATATCGGCATTGTAGCAGAGACTGCAGATCGCGTTGCCGTGATGTACGCTGGAAAACTGGCCGAAGTCGGCAAGACCGATGACTTGTTCGAGAAACCATTGCACCCATACACGCAAGCACTCCTCAATTCTGTGCCAAATATCACCAAGAAGGGACAAGTGCTCTCTTGGATCCCTGGCGCGCCACCCGACCTAGCAGACCCCCCGCCGGGCTGTCTCTACCACCCACGGTGCCCACACGCTTTCGACCGTTGCACAAGAGAGGAACCGCTTCTCATGATGCACAACGGTTCGCAGGTTGCCTGCCACCTCTACGACAAGAGGTAAGATGCAATGGATCGCCTGCTCACCGTAACGAATCTGAAGAAGTACTATCCTGTTGAGAAGGGCTTCCTGGATAGGCTGTTGACTTCACAGAAGAGTTTCGTTCACGCCGTAGACGACATATCATTCTCAGTGAATCGCGGAGACATTCTTGGACTAGTAGGCGAGAGCGGCAGCGGAAAGAGCACGACTGGACGACTCTGCCTCAAGCTGACAGAGCCCACATCCGGCAGTATCGTCTTCGACGGAGTAGATCTTGTCAAGCTCCACGGTGAGGAGCTACGCAGTTTCCGGAAGAATATGCAGTTGATCTTCCAGGATTCTATGGCGTCACTGAGTCCACGCATCAACGTGGGTGACGCCATAAGACATGCGTTATCATTTCAGGGAGTTGGAACCCCGAGCGAACAGATTGAGAGAACGCGAGCGATACTGGAACGAGTTGGCTTGAAACCTTGGAGCAACTTCTGCAACCGTTATCCCCACCAGCTTAGCGGAGGGCAAAGACAGCGGGTAGTAATTGCAAGGGCACTGGTGCTGAATCCCAAATTCGTGGTGGCCGACGAGCCCATCGCAATGGTCGACGTTTCAGTTAGAGCTCAGATACTCGAATTGATGCTCGAATTGAAGAAAGAGTTCGATCTAACCTACCTCTTCATAACTCATGATCTTGCTATGGCCAACTATGTCTGCCACACGATCGCAATAATGTACCTAGGCAAGATCGTGGAGATGGGCTCGAAAGAGGACGTGTTTGGTCGCCCTATACATCCTTACACCTTAGCTTTACTGTCCTCAATACCTGTGCCAGACCCCAAAGCAAAACTTGAGCGTATCATTCCAAAAGGCGAGATCCCCAGCCCAATCAACCCGCCAACGGGTTGTAGATACCACCCCAGATGTCCTTACGCGCAAAAGATCTGCACGGACCGCGAGCCACAGCTAGAAGAGAACGAACCGCACCACTACGCCGCCTGTTTCATTCGCCATTCTTGAGACCAAGATCATACAGTAGGATCTGCTTGCTGAAGGCGCAACGTTCACGCTATGGACTGTGCGACGCTCAAGATAGAATCGACGTTCGTCATTTCGTTCGGAGGTCTACGAACTTTCCTCTCTTCGTGAGTTCTATTTCGACCTCGTATGAGGTTGATCCCTGAGTGCATTTGAGGGTTACCACGTTGTTCCCGTTTGGCAGCGGCTTTAAGGGAGGCACAAGTTCGCCCTTGGCGGATTCTGATACTCTCAGGTGAAGTTCATCTAATGCGCGTTTGACGATCTCCTCTTCAGGCATACTCATGTGTCTCACGTCTTGAATCGGGTTTCGGTTCGTCACGTAGAAGGGATCCATATTATAGTTTTTCTCAGAACCTCGAATAGACACTGCTACTAATCGGAGCCGAAAGACACACATTCAAATCATTCACACGATGGTCCAGCCAGTGCATTTGGGTATGCGGCATGACGGAGCCAACCCGTGGGACTATTGACCGGATGATTCAAGAGTACAAGATCGACACGGACTCGACGAGACTCGTGAAGACCGAGAAAGCCAAACTCGGTAGTAGAACAAGGATCTTCAGAATTGACCGGCTGGAATTCCCCGCATTCATAATTGATACACCGATGGCGCGTGAGATTGCTTGCTATCCGCATCTGGTCGGCGAACTGCTCGAGCAGAAATCGCGTGAAGCTGCAGCTGAAGCACTCCCTGCAATCTTGGAGCTGTCCGAGGTAGGCGGCAGGGGCGAAGATTCTCAAATCGTTTTCGAGCAGATCTTGCGAGCAGCTCCTGGATACAAGCTTCAAGATATCGCTCCTGAGGTTCTGGGGGAATCATACAGGACAGTCTACCTTCGCCCGAGATACACGTACAGATCCTACAGGGACCACGATGGAATGGTTCAGAGAGAGATTGAGATCGTTCATCATGAATTTTCGGAGTTCCCCAAGGGAAAGAAGATCGTGTTGGTCATGCAGGATACGGTGGCAAGCGGACGTTCCGGAGAGATAAGCATCAACGCTACTCTGGAGCATTGTCAGAAATCTGGATGCAAGATTGAGAAGTGGATTATCTACGGCTTCATTTCCGAATATGGCCTTGGGATTCTTAATCATATTGCGAAGCAAAACGATGTTTCAATGGTCGCATTTGCGATTGGTAACCTCACTGCCTTATCGACCAACAATTATGATATGCCTCTATACGGGGTCGACGAAGCGCACTGGCAGAGGACCCACACAATCCGGAGAATTGGAAGTGCCATTGATAGAGTCAGCCTCGAAGAATACATTCCTGATTTCGTTCCGGGCTCAGATCAACCTGGTGATTGGTCTGCTAGACAGCGCGAGCTCTTCAACGGAGTTTCCCAGGAGCCCGGCGACATCATCGGACACCTGAACAATAGCGTTCGACTCATCAAAAGCCTCTACGAGATCGATTGCTTCGAGGCTTGGCAAAAGAAGATAGCCGAGAAGGAGCTTGATCTTCTTCAGAAGACCCTGCAGGCTGAAACATTCAAGCAGCCTACTTAGTCAAAGCTACGTAGTCCGCGAGTCCTTGACGTTCCTAAACATCACCCAGAACATGGTCGTATAGACAACGTAGAAAGCCGCCGTAGAGAACGGGGGCGCATCGATCCATATCTTGTCGATCATGTATCCACCAACAGGCTGCCCAAACGAGTTGGGGAGGTTCCAGAAGAGCTGCGCGACGCCGGACGCCGTCGCACGTTCCTTCTCGTCAACCAAACGCATGATGAGGCTGTCGATAAGCGGCGAATTCATGTTGATCATAGCCTGACGTGCAGCGTAGAGAGGCGTCGAGAGTAGGAAACTCGGAGCCAGCGGTATCAACGCCAATAGTGGGACTGAGATCCCGGTTGTAATGACTATTCCTCGTACCATCCCCAACCGTGAGCCTACTTTCGGCGCTGCCAAGAACGCCAATGCAGCGACAAGGTTTGTCGCTGCTTGCAAGGTTCCCATGGGGCCGCTGTCGATCCCAAACTTCTTCCAGAAATAGACTGGAAACAATGGTATAGTGAGTCCGGCTCCGAATCCGATGAATATATTGACTATCATGAATTTGGCGATGATCCCGCGGGATTTCAGACTGAACCTCGCCTCACGCTTATGCTCAGTCCTGACCTCGTGTACGAACAGCAACGGAATGCCCGCTAACAATGTGATGAGACCCCCGATTCCCATGGTTTCCTGGAGAGCGAGCAAACGGCTGGCGCCGGAGAGGTCGGTCAGGATCGTGGGAAGCCAGCCTGCGGCAGAGCCCAGCGACGACGCGAATGTGCTCAAGAAATAGGAGTAGCTGAAGATTGTCGTCATTCGCTTCTCGGGCACTGAACCCGCGAGAAGAGCCCCCGAGGAGGCGAAAGTCAATGCTCCGCCGAATCCTGAAAGAGTTGCTCCTGCGATGATCGCAGGAACTGATGGGCTCAGAGCCACGACAATCATTCCAAGACTCATGAGCACGTAGCCGAATAGGTTGAATCTCTTGCGCCCGAACGCGTCCGCGAGTATCCCTGCTGGAATTATGAATAGGGTCATGGATACGCCGAAGGTCGCGTTGGCAATGCCGATCCACGTCGCATCGTATCCCGCCGTGATAAGGTAGAAGGGCAATATCAGGAAATAGAACGCGTAGGATACACCTCCTATGAATGATGAAGCAAGTAACAGCCTAGCGTCTCTTCCGATTCCTTCGAATGCTCGCAGGATCTGCAAGGCTTTCATTCCCTTGAGTGACCGTCCGCATCCGGCCCTTCTTCTAGCTGTTCAGGTGAAGTGACGATGCTCGAGGTCGCAACTTGAATCGACTCGTAGGGTGGCCGAGCCATTAAGCTTTGAAGGAACTCGCGCGATTCATCATGCCTAGTGCAAACTTCCGCTCGGTTTACGAGCCATGCCCTTCCGATACGCAGCTCATTTATTGAATGCAAACGATGAGTGACCGGAGTTTTCAGACGTGGCGAAGCTCAAATCGATTGGTGTAATCGGGATTCCCTACACGGTGGGTTGGAAAGGTGAGGGAATAGATGAAGGCGCTGCAGCACTTCGCAAGGCAGGATTAGTCAGACAACTAAGTCAAGTTGCCGAGACAGTTGCGGATCTGGGCGATGTGAAAGCGAATCTGCCCCCGCAAGATGATACTGATCCAAGGCGTCTCAACCCTCACCAAGTTGTAGCGGTTTGCAGAGCCATAGCTCCCCGAGTGAGAAGCGCATGCGAGGAAGGATACTTCCCTCTCATACTCGGCTCAGAGGACAGCATCATCATGGGCATCGTAGAAGGATTACAGCAGGGACTCGGCGAACCAATCGGGTTGATCTACCTTGACGCCCATGGCGATTTCAACACCCCTGAGACTACGCCTTCAGGACTTATCGGAGGAATGGACGTGGCAGTACTCGCAGGGCGTGGGCCGGACCTGCTGACGAATATCTTTGGCCACAAACCACAGCTGCTAGGCCGAACGTGGTCAGGATAACCCCAACGTT
>CAYGWT010000080.1:0-2531 GCA_964353625.1 uncultured Candidatus Bathyarchaeia archaeon
TACGATACGGTCTTCAGGTATGAGAAATTGTTTGGATCTCTCTCTAGTCTTGTGAGTTCTTCGTTGAGGACGATTCGTCATGACGGTATCGTTCTACCCATTCACTCTCACTTTGAACGCGAGAAGCACTGGTGGGGATAAGATATCGGAGGAACGATTCGTGAGAGTGATGCATGCAACTAAAGATATAGGTTTAGGCGCCGAATCTATGATACTCGTATAATGACGCTGGCTCTCTTCCTTACATTTCTCGCGCAGAGATTGAGGCGTCCATTAGGGGATATGGGTTCAGTGGGGTTCGGAGTGAACCTTGCATTTCTATTCTCTGGTTGACTATGAATGGTATTGATTCCGTTGGGTGGCAAGAGGGTTCAGCGCCGGGGGCGGACACTGAACTCAAGGTTCAAGCGCTCCTCCGACGCATTGAATTACTTATAGGCGGCTTTCATCAATTCACCACATTAGGGGTCTGTGGCTTGACATTGAAACTGAGAGACGTCAGAACTGAGGTAATACGGGAGGATGACGGGTCGTACGCTGTCGCGTGTTCAGCTCTCGGCGTCTACTCAATCGGCAAGACCCTCAAGGAAGCTAAGCGGAATTTCCAGAATGCGCTCGATCTGCACCTGTCCGTTCTGCGGGAGAAGGCAAGAAGGGAACTTGCGACGGTCGTAGCGCGCTGATCCATCGGGGCGAGTCATTGGCTCGTCTACGGCCGGTGAACGGTTGGGAACTGATTAGGATTCTCTGCAACAAGTTCGGTTTCATCAAGGTTAGGCAGAAAGGCAGCCACGTGACGTTGGAGCGGAACGGAACTTTCGTCACGGTTCCAATGAAGGAAATACGCGTCGGCCTATTGAATAGGATACTGAGAGACTGCAACATATCAAGAGACGAATTTCTCGCGTACCTTTGAGCAGGGCTAGAATGGAGAGCCCGGGAGTAGGTTCTCTACCAAAGATTCAAGCACTCTACGATGTCTCCTAGCCATCATCTCGGAAATGAGCCAACGTTACGAGATGGCCTTGGCAGAAGATTGACATCTAATGATGCCATTCTTCTCTTGAAGTAGTTTGCGAGCATCCTTGCTATCCGTGCTATTGTTCGCTGTGAGTCTAGCTTCGATCTTCAGCTTGGCTGCTGCCGAAACGGTAACGGTCACTGGAACAATGCACCCAGGCGTCGAGGCGAGCTGTTGGCTTATCCGAGCTGACAGTACCGGCACAGAATATCTCTTGATTGGGCCGCCGGATGCTCTCCATGTCAATGGTTTGCATGTCCAAGTTGAAGGAGAAATCAAGACGGATGTGGTCTCCTACTGTATGCAGGGAAGCGCTGCACTTCAAGTCACATCATACTCGATACTATCATCTCTGAGCACGACAACTGTGACCGTGACTACCACAAGTGCTCCAACCTCCGGTAATGTGCAGCCAATTACGATAACGAGTACGCTAGGAACCGCAACCGCAGTAGTTGTGATTCCGGGGTTTCCGATAGAAGCGATCCTACTCGGTATCGCTCTGGGCCTGGTGATGTTGATAGTGGTTCGATCGCACGTGTAACATGGTGACTCGGCGGCGAGAGTCGCATGCCACCGCGCCAGTGCTCGCTAGCTTAGGATGGAGAGGAAAAGGGAGATTCAGGGCGAGCGCTCTGCGGGACGCGAACCATAGAACGAGTCGGCGTCTATTCTAGCGACGATGTGACCGCAGATATGGTATGTGACTGATTGATCTAGCGGCATCTCAACGGATTTCGAACAGTACGAACAATGCATAACGAAATCCTCCATTTTCATCGCACGATCCTGAATCAAATAAAAGAATCCATTTTCGTTGAAATCAGAATCAATCACAATGACGTTCGTGTTTCTCTAGTTCTATGAGTCTCTTGTGTTGAGCGAAGATCATTGATAGACGCAAGGGGACTTCTTTGATGGGGGAGGCGAGAGTTGCAGCGTATGAGGCGTAGATTCTGCATTGTGCGGCTAGGTCATCGAATACGGTCCGGTCTTCAGGTCTGAGAAATTGTCTAAATCTCTCTAGTCTTGTGAGTTCTTCGTTGAGGACGATTCGCCATGACGGTATCGTTCTCCCCATTTCATTTCACCCAGTTCGCGAGAGCGACCGGCCTGGATAAGATATCGGAGGAACGACTCGTGAGAGTGATGCATGCAACTAAAGATATAGGTTTGATGCAATTGGCTAAGACTCAGCGATTGGAGGTGGTCCTATGTTGGCGCGCAGGATAAGAACCGTCATAATGGGTGCAGCAGGACGGGACTTCCATAACTTCAACGTCTTCTTCAAGAAGCGACCAGAGTACGAAGTAGTAGCGTTCACTGCCGCCCAGATACCCGGCATTGAGCATAGAACGTATCCACGGATACTAGCAGGATCACTCTATCCCAAGGGAATCCCGATCATGCCAGAAGAGCAGCTTCCGACACTCATCAAAGAGAAAAATGTCGACCTTGTCGTTCTTGCATATAGTGATCTCTCATATGACGACGTCATGCACAAGTCATC
>CAYGWT010000081.1:0-3260 GCA_964353625.1 uncultured Candidatus Bathyarchaeia archaeon
AACTCATGACGAGAGACTGATCGAGGAAGCTACTCGTCTGAGCAATGTTCACCACGCAGATTTTGAGTTCGAAATGCTGATGGGAATCAGAGACAAGAAGAAACTCAAACTGGTAGAGAGAGGGTATCAGGTAAGCGAGTATATTCCATTTGGCAAGAGCTGGTGGGCCTACTCGGTGAGGCGAATTCTAGAGCACAAGAGCAACATATTCTTGCTTGCTCGCTCTCTTGTGAGTGGATAGAGCCATTCGCTAGGCACATAATTCCCGTGACGCGACCTTCCACGGAATCATATGCGTATGGATACCTGCCGATTCAGGATCTTCCGGAGAGCAGACTCTACCCTTTCCTTGTCGCCCAATAGAGAAGCCCGTAGTCTTGCCTCTTGTGATTCCATTTCGGCGATATGGTTCTTGCACTGGGTGATTTCCGTTCGAATATCATTGGACTGACTATGGACTGAAAGCCACTGGTCGTAGAGCCCGGATCCTTTGAGTAGTCTCAGAACTTCACGCTTGTTGGCCTCGAGTATGCCGAGATCCTCTTTGAATCTGTCGAGTCTCCCTGCTTGAAGGGCCTGAATTGCGTCAGCGGCTTTCCTTTTCCTCCTCTGATCGAGTAGCAGCTCATCGCGCTCTAGCAACTGGTGCAATGAAATGAGCAGGTCTCGCATCTCGCCAGCTGACGTCTCCAAGACGGCGCCTAGTGGGTTCTCGACGATTTTGCTGACAATGACCCGACTTAGTCCCTCCTGCGCCTTCTCATTAGCTCTGTCTATCTTTCGCAAAGGCTTCAGGAGTGGTTCAAGCAATGCGAGAATCTCTGCCTCTCTTTGTCTAGCTTCTTCTTCTATGTGATTCAGTTCTTTGATGGCCTGATCATGACTTAGCGAGGAGAGATCGTTCCGTAGCCTCTCCTCCTGAACCTGTAGCCTCATGGAGGTTTCTTTCATTTGCTGTATCTCATTCGTCTTGAGATTGAGTTCACGAGCATTCTGTACAAGCCGATCTGCATCATCTACCATGAAGTGAAGCTCTCTGAGGTTCGAGCTCTCAAGTACTTGACCGAGTTCTGTGACGCTCTGGCTAAGAGCCGTAATGGAATCCTCTAGGGCTGAGGACTCGGATTTGACCGCCCGTATGATGCTCGGAACGTACTTGTTGTATGTTTTGACGATGGTTCGGATAGTCTGTACCGAACTCTCTTGGAACTTCCGCAATTCATCATATGATACATGAGACTTGCTTGCGGCCAAGGATCTGCAAGCATCAAGAACCTGTTCCGTGAGTCTAATTCCATGTTGCTCTGCTGGCTTGGTAAGGGTTCCCCACGCTCGCCCGATCGCCTCGCGGAGATTTCTCGCTGCCTTTTCGACTGACCCGACTGATCTTAGAATGCGTTTCTCGTTGGATGTGAATTGCCCACGGTAGGACCGCTCCCTATCAGCAATGATCTCGTGCATCTTGTCTGAGAGACTCTGTATGGGTACTTCCATGGATTCTCATTCTTTGTGTTTCTAGGATTGACCGTTCTGGCCAAACAGATGAGCCGTTCGGAATTGAATTTGGCAAGGCGTGGAGCCGATATGCATATGAGGCTTTCTTCCTCCTCAACAGGACGGGCGTGCCATCATGCCTTTCTGTGTGAAATGTGGAGCCGAACTTTCGGCTGGAGTTATATTCTGTCAGAAATGTGGCAACCCCGTTTCGGCTGCGGGCCGTGGATCAGGCAGCAACGTGAGCGGTCATCCCCCTCACCCTCGGGCCACGCAGATTCCGTGTACAACAGCATTCTCCATTACAGGTTGTAGGATTGTCAAGGAACTTGGGATAGTGAGAGGGCTGACTGTTAGGGCTCGCGGTATTGGAGGGCGATTCCAGGCAGGAGTCAGCGCGATCGTGGGAGGAAAAGTTGACGCTTACATTGACATGTGTGAACAGGCACGATCAAAGGTGCTCCAGCACATGATCGATCACGCACAAGCAATGGGCGCGACCGTAGTCATCGGTATGCGCTAAGACACAACTGAAATAGCTGAAGGAATGGACGAAGTTATCGCCTACGGTACAGCCGTTCTAGTCGAGCCGGCGTGAATCCGCCAATTCGCTACGCGAGATCCCTGCGAAAAGGGCCCGGAGCAAGAGAATCGATCATAGTGGTGAACATCGGAGACCAGTTGCGCGGTCATAAGTAGAGAATTCGAAAACTGCGCGATATAGGCGGAGTGGAAACCGAACGTAAAGTTTGGTGCGGGGGGAGGGATTTGAACCCTTTCGTTCGGAATTCCGCTCAGGTTTTCCGAATCTCGAACCCCTACGGGACAGGAGCCTTTGGACGAGGTCTGTGACCTCTCAGTCCTGCGCCTTTGACCTGGCTGGGCGACCCCCGCATTAACAAGTCATGATGGCTTAGGCTGATTTAATGATTGCCGCGGGGCTTCGCCGAGAGGCCAGTGTGGATTTCAAAGGAATATAACTGAACGGAATCGCATTTGACCAAAGAAGAGTGTGGTCCATGCTGCTTGCGGGCAAGGTGGCTCTTGTTACCGGCGCTTCGCGGGGAATAGGCAGAGGAATAGCGCTTGAGATGGCAAGAGAGGGGGCTGATGTTGTTGTCAACTATACGCGTTCCGAACAGGAGGCACACAAGGTTGCTCGCGGTGTTGAGGCGTTGAGCCGGCGCGTTCTGGTGGTTAAGGCAGACATCTCAAGAGCGGAGGAGGTCGAGGTGATGCGGAAGCAGGTACTGAAGGAATTTGGCGGGGTCGACATTCTAGTGAACAACGCTGGAGTTCATCGTCACCTCAAATCTTGGGAAATCGACGAGCCCGAATGGAGACGCGTGCTCAGCGTGAACCTCGATGGCGTCTTTCTCTGCAGCAAAGCATTCAGTCATGAAATGAGAGTGAAGAAATGGGGGCGTATCATCAATATCTCTTCAATTGTGGCATTCACTGGAACTGACCATGAGGCACATTACGGAACATCGAAAGCAGCCGTGGTCGGGCTTACAAAATCTCTCGCATTGGAGCTCGCAGGCTATGAGATCACAGTGAACGCAATCGCGCCAGGATGGATTGAGACCGACATGACATCAGACATGACCCCCAAGGAGAAGAAAGAAGCTCTTCAATTGATTCCGCTAGGTAGGATGGGGCGCCCTGAAGACATAGCGTACGCAGCAGTGTTTCTTGCATCAGACAAGGCCAGTTATGTCACAGGACAGACGTTCCACGTGAACGGCGGAGAAGCAATGCTCTAG
>CAYGWT010000082.1:0-2377 GCA_964353625.1 uncultured Candidatus Bathyarchaeia archaeon
TCTATTGGTCGAGGCCAAGTAGCGTCGGGCAAGATACCAGAGCATCACTAGGTAGAGCGACAGTAGAACAACGCTTACTGCAGGCAGTTTCGAAATATGAGAGATCGATGGCATGTTCTTCAACGCTGGGATCATGTAGACTGTCATACCCCAGACAAATCCTACAATCCACAAAACGATCGCATACAACGTAGTCTCAATCGCTTTGTTGGATTTCAAAGATACAGGGTACTCTCCTTCTTGCAGTTCGCCGCTCACTTGCTTAGGGCACCTACCCTAGTCAAGGCGGGCAATAATCTTGTTCAGCCGCTCCCAAATCGCTTGTTATTGGTCAGCCGTATCTTGAATGCGGCGACTAGCGTCGGGGATTATTGTTGAGGGGCTGGTTGCGGAGTATGTCCTCTCGAAGATCTGTGCAACCTGCTGCCACTGATCTCCGATCGCATGCATTTCTTCTCCTATTCCTGCGAGTCTTCTTTCGCCGGTGATAACCGCTGCTTCTTTCAAGAAACGCCCATACATGTAACGGAAGATCCCTCCGCCAGATCCACCTTTGGCGTCTATGAAGATGAAGACATTGAGGCATGCATGCCGCAGGTCCTCCTCACTCATGATCTCTGGCCACTTGACTATCCGCTCGGCGGCTGTGCGAATGCCTTTCACACCGAGATTCGCAATCGGCGGCCTGAGCATGCCGATT
The DNA here is from genome assembly GCA_964353625.1 of uncultured Candidatus Bathyarchaeia archaeon. GTDB lineage: Archaea > Thermoproteota > Bathyarchaeia > 40CM-2-53-6 > 40CM-2-53-6 > CAVPLU01. Next base: position 701 of record CAYGWT010000082.1, read on the forward strand.
GTCACCTCACGGATCGCTTGCTTGACTTCTTCTGGCATAGGTGAACGTTTGTGATCGAAGTTGAAAGTGTACCAGGTGTTTCTTGGCGGGAACGGCTTGAATTTTGAGCCTCGCGCTCGCGCCAACACTTCAAGCGATACGGGATGTAGTTCTCCGTCACGGTCAGCTACGAGCACCCGTCCACTTTCAGGATCGTATCCGGCTAGAACAATTACGTGACCGCCGAAGTGGTATTCCCTTGGGAAATTGAAGTATGGTAGAAAGCCCATGTCAAGCTGAACCATGACCGGTTCGCCTGCGGTAAGAAGGTCAAGCACGACCTTCTCGGCTTTCCGCACGCTGCCCGTGCAATGAGATTCAACGCGAACGCCTGTTCGCTTTCCCGCAGTCCTCTCTAGCCCTTCTTCGCCCGGGCGTCCCGCGTTGGTGCGCCCTCCGAAGAACGGGGCAGTGCCTCTTATGTGCCAATAGATGAAGCCAACTCCCGCGCCCAGCCCCAAGAGAAGGTCCTCACTGATGGGATGATCGTGGAACTCGTAGATGTGACGCATTGACCCGGTGACGCAGTGGTGAGTCTTCAGAGTGTGGAATCCTTTTAGTGGCTGCAGAGTCATTGCAAGCGGATCCTCGTTCCTTACTTGTTGTGCTTACTTCAGAGCTAGCTCGACCCACGTCGTATCGTCAGACGAGTCTCGCCTATGAAATCCTAATTCTTCGCAAATTCTGAGCATTGCTTGGTTGTCGGTCAACACGAGTCCGTAGATCTTCTCAAGCCCCTTCTCCTGACCTATGCCTATGACTGTGTCTACAAGCTTGTAGCCCAATCCTCTGTGCTGGTAATCGTCGTGCACAACTACGGCGAATTCGCCCTTCTTGAAATCCGTCTCGATTATCAGCCTTCCAATTCCGATTAATCTTCTTCTTTCGCCTTCCCTTACTTCGGCTACAATCGCCATCTCGCGGTCGTAGTCGATGTTGCAGTATCTGATCAACATTTCATGGCCAATATTCTTGATGACTTGGAAGAACCTACCTCGAAGCGTGTCCTCACTGAGCGTTGACAGCATCTCATATTCTAGAGGTTCATCCTCAGGCCTTATCGGCCTTAGAAGGACCTCAGTGGCATCTGACATCTTCCACGGAGTCACATACCGCGTCGGATATGGCGTAATGACCAAATGCGAATAAGGCGATGACCGCGAAATGGCATTCTTGTCAATTACTATCCTCGCGTCTAAGGCGTACGCTTTTCCTCTCGATATTGCGAGTGGGTTCACGTCAACCTCAGAGATTTCAGGAAAGTCCACAATTAGATTTGAGAATCTGACAATGATTTCCTCCAATTGTCTCATATCGGCTGCTGGTTTTCCTCTGAAGCCTTGGAGCATCCTGTGCACTTTCGTATCTTCCATTAGTCTCCGTGCTAGGGTCTGGTTCAGTGGCGGCAACCCAATGGAGAAATCTCCAAGCACTTCGGCACTTGTCCCACCCATTCCGAATAGTATCACTGAACCGAAGTCTCGATCCTTTCTAGCGCCTAGTATTAACTCGTAGTCAATTTTCTCAATCATCTTCTGAACAGTCACGCCGGATATCTTCGCCTGAGGGTGACTGGTTTTGACGCGTTGCATCATAGCCTCATATTCTAGCCTCAGCCTCTTCTCTGAATCTATTCCC
>CAYGWT010000083.1:0-5055 GCA_964353625.1 uncultured Candidatus Bathyarchaeia archaeon
CAGAAGAACCTCTTCTGCTTTATTTCTGGTTCGGCCATAACGGTCATCCAGTTCCACTTGTCCTGCTAGCCAACGGCCCTCTGGACACCTTATGGGTTCCTCACACCGGCCGGCCAAAAACGCCGTCTTTTGATGTGTGCCTCTAGCAGGCTTGCGTCAAAACTACGCCTAGCTCCCCAAGCAGGTGCGGCTGCCATCAAGAGCCCGAGTCCAGCACAGTCGCACCATGGCCCAGGTCGACAGATCGCATCCCGGCACCATTCAGAGATAGGCAAGTGCCTCAGAAATCTCGCCTTATGGCAACCTAACGGGCGCCTGACTCGCACTGGATATTGAATGAGGCTGATCCGGTAACTTCAATCTCACAGGAAACGCTGATGGAGTAGAACCCCCCATTAGCTAGTGCCATGCTGCTGGACAATGCTTCTTTCTTCCGAGCATTACGCAAGAGGGCGCAAGCCTTTCATTCTCGTCGCTAGCGTGGAACGAGTGTTTGACAGAAAAGGAGCGATTAGGACGTGCGAGAGTGGTCGGAGACGAGCCGGCCGCCTCAAGGCTCAAGAATGAGTTTGAGGCGAGTTTTGCTGTTTCTTGACTCTGCCTCAGGTTCGCGTGGTGCAAAGATCGCTGTATACACCGTCGGCGTTCTGTTCTTTCTGATAATCGTGTTTGTGCCGCCTGTCTTTGGTATTCTGCTCGGTGGTTCGAGTATCTTTGAAATGTTGGGCAATCCGGATCTTGTGAGTCGAGGTGTCTCTGCAATTGTTGCATCCTTCACAATTGCAGTCAGTGTTTCTCTGATGGATCTAGCGGCAGGGTTACCGATGGCATGGTTTATCGTGAGAAGCAAGTCCGGTTGGGTCAGTACAGTCGACACGCTAGCCAACATACCATTCATTGTTCCAACGGTGGCCCTCGGGTACTCTGTTCTAGCATTCTGGAGTGGTCCTCAGGGAATCAGTAGCCTACTCGGCTCCCAGTTTGTCTTCTCGCCTGGTTGGCAGATGATTGTGTTGCTGCATTTCGCTTTCTCATATCCAGTCATAGTTCGCGTGATGGTGGGCGCGCTCCAAGGATACAATGACGTCTACGAGACTGCTGCCCGCACACTTGGGGCATCAGCTTTCACAGCTGTGAGAACCGTTTCATTGCCGTTGTTGAAGCCATCGTTGATTGCTGGATTTCTGTTGGCGTTCGCTCGCTCTCTCTCGGAAACTGGAGCAACTGTTATTGTGGCAGGCGTTTTCGAGAATGGACCGGTCTTCATTCGACACGCCCGGGAGGCCGGTCAACAGAGTCCTTTGTTGTTTGTCAGCTTGGTTCTCATTGTTGCGTCTAGTCTCTTCTTTGTTGCAATGAGGATTTTCGCGCCCGGGATTCGTCTTCCAATGTCTGCTGTGCGCCCCAAGTTTGAAAGCCGACTGAGTTCGAAGCCTGCAGTGGTGTCGAGAAATCTAATCGTATTCTTGGTCTTTCTTCTCTTCGTGATCATTCCATCCCTTTTCGTTGTGCTGCCTGGTGGCAGCGCCATCTTCGATGGAACTCTGCAAGAGGCGGTCTCTGGACAAGGTATTTGGTCGGCCTATTGGCAATCCATTGGCCTATCATACGTAGTCGCGTTGGTTGCAACGTGCCTCAATGTGGTGGCTGGTCTACCCATGTCGGTTCTGATTGCGCGAAAGCAGGGTGGTAGAGTTGTCTCCGGCATTCTGGATACGTTGGTGAACATTCCGATTGTTGTTCCATCGATAGCACTCGGAGTCTCAATTGGTGTCTTCTGGGGGGGAGTCACCGGTGTCTCCGAGTTTTTGTTACTCGTCTTTGCTCACGCGAGTATCACTTACACCTACTTCGTCAGATCGATGATCGCGGCCGTTGAAACCATTCCGGTCGAGGTGGAGGACGTTGCACGCACCCTTGGAGCCAAGCCCTTCATGATATTTCGCAGGCTGACTATCCCTCTGTCAAAATACGCATTGTTGGCTGGAGCGATAATGGCCTTCACGCGGAGCGTCGATGAAACAGGTGCTACGCTAGCAGTTGCGAAGAGATTGACCACCGCGCCGGTTCTCATGGTAGATTGGGTCCAAGGTAGAATTCCCGCCTCGCCGCACGCCATCGGACTCGGTCTAGGTATCTTGGTGCTGACTTCGTTTGCATCGCTACTCGTACTGACAATTGCGACTCGGAAGACGTGAATATCGTGCCTTCTATCAGACTTCTGAAGGTGACCCGAGCATTTGGCAGAACGAAGGCGATCGATCGATTCAGCCTGGAGATCGCTGATGGAGAATACGTTTGCATCCTAGGTCCAACGGGTGCCGGAAAGACAACGTTGCTTCGTCTTGTGGCAGGACTTGAAACGGTCACAAGCGGGATGATTGAAATTGATGGAAAGGATGTGACGAATATCTCGCCAGAAGACAGAAATTCCTCATACGTCCCGCAACAATATGCACTCTTTCCTCACATGACGGTTAGGGACAATGTAGCTTTCGGACCTCTTGCCCGAGGATTGACTCCAGAGGAATCATTGGAAACAGCAGACGAGATGCTGAAGCTCGTGAGGCTCTCGCATAGGGCCACTGCGTTCCCTCACGAACTCAGTGGGGGCATGCAGCAAAGAGTTGCCTTAGCCCGCGGACTCGCGGGGCACTCTGCACTACTGCTCTTGGATGAGCCCTTGGGCGCAATCGACGCAAGGCTGAGAGTGATTCTCCGATATGAACTTAGAAGACTGGCGAAAGGACTCGGCGTCACAGTGCTTCACGTCACCCATGACCAGCAAGAAGCAATGTCGATTGCCGATAGAATCGCGGTACTCAGAGAGGGTGCACTGCAACAGTTTGGGCGTCCTTCTGAGATCTACGATGCACCAGAGTCTCCGTTCTTAGCCAACTTCGTAGGTGGCGCGAATTTCCTCGAAGGGGTTGTCGTGCAAGAAGAACGCGACGCGACTGTGATCGATGTTGCTGAAGGCTTCTCGATAACATCTTCACATGACGGCCATGGGAGGGGCGACCTCGTCGTCACATCTTTCAGACAAGAAGGGACTCTCATCTTGACGAATGTAGGTACCGAGGAGAACGTTGTCCCAGGACGACTCGTTTCGACTAGTTTTCTTGGCAGCTTCTTGAGGTGTGTCTTCAACCTAGGAATAATTGGCGAAGTGATCGCGAAGGTTCCCATGCATGAAGCCCTAGAATTAGGACTCCCTGACCGAATAGGCGAGGTAGTCTATCTAAGAGCGAACCGCGATCGCGTCATGATTTTCGACAGACCAGAGCGACCGTTAGCTGTCGAACTGGAGGCCTTCTAGATGCCCAACATCAGGATCGTTGATGTCGGGAAGAGATACAAAGACCTAGATGCCTTGCGCAATATCTCGCTTCAGATCAAAGACCAAGAGTATGTCTCAATCATAGGACCGAGTGGATGCGGAAAATCGACTCTCCTGAAATGCATTGCTGGGATCATCAAGCAAGATTCTGGCCAAATATTCATCGGAGATAGAGAAGTGAGCGATCTGCCCCCGGAAGAGAGGCAACTTGGATACATGTTCCAAGAGATCGCTCTCTTTCCACTTATGACGAGTTGGGATAACGTAGGGTATGGTCCTCGGGTTAGAGGGAAGGAGAGGGAACTCACACGGCAGTTTGTGCGGCAAGTAATGGAAATGGTTAGGCTGAGGATCGGAGTGCGCACCTATCCTGACGAACTCAGCGGAGGCGCCAAACAGAAGACTGCGCTCGCAAGAGCGATCGCTGCAGAACCACGCCTCCTACTACTCGACGAGCCCTTGGGCGCGTTAGACGCACATGTCAGGGCAGTTCTCAGATATGAACTCAGAAGACTGGTCAAGGAGCTGGGATTGACCGCGATACACGTAACACACGACCAGGAAGAAGCCATGTCGATCTCGGATCGTCTCATCATAATGAAGGCTGGGCAAGTTGTCGAAGTTGGCACCCCTCTCGAACTATACCTTTCTCCAAAGCGATTGTTCACCGCGAACTTCCTTGGAGAGGCTAACTTCCTTGAAGGTTGTGTGGAGGATTGCGGGCAGGAACATGTCACTGTATCGGTCAACGAGTGGAAGGTAGGCTTGCAGGAATCGGGTTATACTAAAGGACAACGCGTTGTACTCGCGGTCCGGCCAGAGTCGGTAATTCTTACTCCCAAGCACGAGGCCAACCGGCAGTGGGTTGGAGTGGTAAGAGATCAGACACTTATGGGCGATTGCATGCGGATCGAAGTGGAGCTGGATAATGGCCTATATGTGATCGCTAATGCTGTCAACCGAGGAGCCCAATCCATTGTGTCCGTCGGAGACCATGTGCAGGTTGATTTCGTTGAAGGTGGCCTAAGAACTTATCAGATCCCTGCTCAAGGTCTAGATGTAGAACTCGCGCTCGAATGAATCGTCATGAGGTCCATGAGAAATGAAAGTTTCTTTCGAAAGTTGGTTCGCCGCGAGAACCAAGGGGCGTGCCATAGAAATGATCAGGCAGGCAAGTAGGATGCTGACTCCATCGGTCGAGGAGCTGGTGGCATGCGTGAATAGTGCAGCCGCTGGAAGACGGGACGATCTGGAGCGCGCGTTCGCGAGACTGCATCAGCTTGAACGGGAAGGAGACAGCCTGCGTAGGCTGATCATCATCGACCTTGCCCGAGGCAGCCTCCCTGTCGATGAGAGGCGGAGCTTCATGCGCCTTGCTAGGCAGATAGACTATGTTGCAGACTTGTGTCTCGAAGCCGGCAGAATCGTCAGGCAGTCCCCTCTGAACAAGCTATCAGATGAGCTACGACAAACCGCTTTCGACATGTGCAAAGTCATCAAGGACTGTGTGATGAATGTGCAACAGTGCATTGAGCTATTGACGGACAAGAAGGTGCAAGAAGCACTCGACGCGGCAGACAAAGTGGAGCGCCTCGAAGAGGAGGTCGACGACCTCTACCGAAAAGGCAGGGGGCTCTTGAGCGAGATCTCCGGTCCAGAGCTTACAGTCGGGCAGATCATTCTCTTGGCAGAGTTCATGGCAGCCATTGAGAATG
>CAYGWT010000084.1:0-7610 GCA_964353625.1 uncultured Candidatus Bathyarchaeia archaeon
GCACTCGTCTTCCTTGTGAGAGCGACTAGCCACAGAACTAGAGACGCGTTGGTTGGATTCTCAGCTGGACTAATGCTCTCAGTCACGGCTCTCAATCTCATACCAAAGGCACTGGGACCAAACCAACAGAACCTACCCCAAGTCATCGTTGGCATCGCACTAGGAGCCATGGCCCTCTTCGTGGCAGACACGTATCTACCTCACATTCATGGATTCCTGGCTCCGGACAAGCCGCTTACGAAAGGGATGAAGACTGCTCTAATGCTCGTAGCCGCGCTGGTCATTCACAACTTTCCTGAAGGTTTCGCAACCGGAACGGCCTATGCTGGTGGAGTCACCGTCTTCGCCAATACAGTAGCCCTAGGTATAGCGATGCAAAACATTCCAGAGGGTTTTCTCGTCTCGGTCCCTTTGAAAAGCCAAGGTTACTCAACACGAGGCAGTTTCATAGCAGGAGCTATCTCAGGCTTCATAGAGCCCATTTGCTCAATCACGGCTCTTGTCGTTGTAGGCCTGTTCCAGGCGCTTCTACCTTACGCACTCGCCTTCGCTGGAGGCGCCATGCTCTACGTCATTTTCGATGAAATGGTTCCTGAAAGCCACAGTCACGGATTCGAAAGAGTAGCGACTGCAAGTTTCATGACAGGCTTCCTGTTGATGACCATCTTGAACTACTTTGCTACGGTTGTGTTCGCGTGAACAACGCTCATTGACTCATGACATGCCAAAGGCAGCTGCATCATAAACTCCTTAGAGTAATGGAATTGAAGAAGATCACTTCAATCCCAGAAAAGCCTCGTTCTTGCATATTCGCGTTCGGCTTTGAGTATGTCAACGTAGAAGTCCTCTTCTGTCCGCTGCAACTTTCTCAATACTCTGATGGCAGTGGTTGGCCCGACCCCTCTTCCGCTCATCACGACTGCCGCTTTCTTACCGTTTGTCTGCATTAGGCTCGCACTGAGCCAAGCGCGCTTGTACGCTTGTTCTTCTTCATCAGAGAGTTTCTGACGGTGGAGCCGTCTTTTCACTGTCTTGGCGAGTCCGTCATCGCCTAGGTACGTTGCCGCGATTAGCGTTGATTTGCAGTGAGGGCACTTTATGGTCTCGGGAAGGTCGCCGACTACTCTGATTCCGTCCCAGTCGCCTTTGTAGAGGCAAACAAGTCGAACGCGACTCGCGAGAAGTCTCTCTTTGATGATCTGAGTGAGGCTCTTGCTTGGGATGGCAGGCCGAAGAAGATCATGCGGGATGATCTTGTCTACAATGGGTAAGGCGAGCGGGGAACAACTTCCCTCTGTCTCCTTCACGACTTGCAGCGAAACCACGCCATTTCTGACTTGCTCGATCCACTTCTTTGCATGCTCCAAGTCGAGTTTTTCGAGAAAGACTTCTCTTCTTGTCTCTTCCTCAAGCGGAGTGCCCTTAAAGATCTTAACAAGAAGCCTACCTCGACTTGCCTTATATTCTGCGGTCCGTTCGACCGCGCCGAATCTCTTCGCGACATGCCAGTGTCTCCACGCAAACATGTTGGACATCTCCAGCGCGTTGACGACCACCTTCTCAAGCTCGTCGGGGCTTAGCTGCTGTAGCTCTCTTTCAACTAGAGCTGGCTCTATCTTGAATGGGAAGACGAGCGCAATTCTATAGGAATCGGTCTGTGCTACAGCATTTATCCCTAGTCTTGCGCCAAGCAGGGAAGTCAACGCCAACGATATGGTTTCATTCGCTAAGGTGCCGATGCAAGCATGTACGACGACGCAGTTCTCGAACTTCTCAACGGTCGCTACCGCATCGGTCGGGACAGGATACGATTCCTTATGAGATCGGATCGATTCAATGGACTTCTGCATCGCTTCCTGCGTCACCTGCGAATTGTCTCCGAGCGCCTCACCATTTGCAGGGTCGTCAAGTCCCGCAGAAATCAGGGCCCGCAGTTTTCCAACCTCACTAGCCACTTCGTAGCTGACCGGTATGATCTCGCCTTCCCAGCTTGGAATCGCGTTTAGCGTAGGGGCGGTCGGTTCTACCTCGACCGAGAGTTGGTCTTCATTGACAGCGATCACCCTCCACGTTTGACCATGCATGATAAGCTCGGTTCCCGACTTGCACTTGCGCGCTACGAAGTCTTGATCGAGTGTACCGATCTTGCGTTTTCGGAAGAAGTCGAATACGAGGTATCTCTTCATGTCAGGTATCATTGACAGATTCTGATAGTAGTACCTGAACGTATTCGGAAATCGAACTCTGAGTATGTCTTCTTGGACTGTGATTACTCTGCCAATTCCGAGCTGTTTCACAACCGACATGAAAGCCTCTGGCGTTAGGTCACGGTACGGATACGCACGCTTGACAATCTCAAGCGCTTCCCCAACGGTGAGTCTGCGCAAGTCTAGAACTAAGCCTGCTATCTGATGGGCAAGCACGTCAAGCGCATTCTCGTGGATCACCGTTGGTTCGAGTTTCTCGTTCTTTGCGTTCTGCGCGATAACGGCCGCCTCAAGAATATCGTCTACAGATGTACCTAAGATGAGGCCTTTCGCGACGCCGCGGAGCCTGTGCTCGCTTCTGCCTATTCTCTGAATTAGGCGAGCTGCTTGTCGTGGTGACATGTATTGGATGATGAAATCGACCGAGCCTACGTCGATTCCCAGCTCGAGCGAGGAGGTGCAAACCACCGCTTTGACTTTGCCGGTCTGAAAGTCCTGTTCCACTTCTTCTCGAATCTCCTTTGAGAGGGAGCCATGGTGAACGCGGACCGGCACGTTGGGATCAAGAGCCTTGAGTTGAGACCCGACAGCTTCAGCATGTTCGCGAGTGTTCGTGAACACAAGCACGGACTTCTTCTCGTGTATCAGTTCCGCGATGCGTCTCGCGCGGGCGATCGTGGACGGTGGAACACTGAATCTCTCACCGTTCTCTCGATCTTTCGAGGTCGGTGAGACGTAATCAACTTGGACCTCAAAGCCTCGTCCCTCTCTAGACTTCACGATAACTGCGTCTCTCTCGGAGCCTGCAAGGAACTTGGCTATCTTATCCTCGTCTCCAACGGTTGCTGAGAGTCCTATCCTCTGGAAATCTTGATTCGTGAGGTTTCGCAAACGCTCGAGTCCGAGCGCAAGCTGGACTCCACGTTTGTCTGCTGCCAACTCGTGGATCTCGTCCACAATCGCCCATCTGACACTCCTAAGGTGCTCACGCATGCGTTTGCCAGGCAGAATTGCTTGAAGCGTTTCCGGTGTAGTGATCAACATGTGGGGTGGGGACTTCGCCTGAAGAACCCGGGTGGAAGTCGTTGTGTCGCCATGCCTAACCTGGACCTTAATGCCAAGTTCCGCGCCTAGGTCAGAAACCCTGCGTAGGATATCTCTATTGAGCGCACGAAGAGGTGTAACATACAGTATCGATATGCCGTGTGTCTCGTCTCTGCTTCTCGCTGCAACAAAGAGATCAAAGATGGGAAGAACGGCAGCCAGGGTTTTCCCAGTTCCAGTCGGAGCTATGAGAACTGCGTTCTTGCCTTCAAGAATCGGCGGAATTGCCAACCTCTGAATATCGCTGGCTTCAGCTATCTCTAGTCTAGCAATTTGCTCCTGCAGCGGTTTCTGCAACAGAGAAAAAGCATCATCGACCAAAGACGCACCTTCCTGACTCAACATGGCTGAATTGTGGAGGCTGCTGCCGGGCCTCAATGTTGCTCGGTTCCACGCTAGTTCTGCGAATCCCGATCTTCGGTTTATTGATTTCGTCGCGGGTCGGTAGGCTAGCGTGGGACGGAAATTCCTGCGTCACGATTATGTCAGAGTTGCACAGTCAGCTCTTCTCGTATGCGAGGTAGGCAAAGGTCAAGATGAGTGCAGCAGCTGCGAGAATCACAATTGTGATCTGCAAGAGGCCATAGAATTCGTCAGGTGTCAAAGCTGAACGCCATCTTGCGTGCTAGACGAAAGGTTCTGATTTAAACAATTCTGTAGAGGCGTCTAGCGGGTGTCACGACACGGCTTCAGGTTTCGTCCTCCACTGCTCGGTGATCTTACTGTACTGGACATCGCGGAGGTCGCTGGTCTCGTATCTTCCTAGCGCAGACGCAATCCTCTGTGCGATTATGTGGTAGCACAATGCTCTCTTGCCATCCATCACTCGAAAATAGTAGTCGTCACAATTGCAGAAGTTCGTCTCCGGGATAACTTGATAGACTCCCTTTCTGCCCTTAACAGTCCAAATCGTTCTTCCGCTCGGTTTGAATCTGTACATATGCACATTTCGTTTTTCCATCAATTCTGAAGCATTCTTGAACCGGCCGCCAAACTGTTCCTCGAGCCTAGTTCGTTGAGCATCCGTCAGTGTGTGGGAGGATGCTGCGGTCTGACACACGCTTTCGATCGTCGCCAGTTCTTTGTCGTATGCTTGCGACATAGCGCACCAAACCGAGTTGACTGGCTCATGAGAGCCGCAGTCCTTCCATTAAGGATATGTTGAAAAAACCCCGACATTGAAGGATCCCTATAGCCACTAGAGGGAGTGTGGCGCAGTTTGGTCGCTTACAGCCTCGCACCAGTAGATGATTCTCCTTCCCTGCTACTGCAGGGTGAAGGAGAGCGAGTTCTTGTTGTAGGCGACCTACACATCGGATGGGAGATAACTCTCTCACAGCAGGGCATTCACGTTCCCTCACAGACATCCAAGCTAGCAGATCGTCTGATCGACGTAGTCAGGCAGTCGAGCCCAACCAAGATCGTGTTTCTAGGCGATGTGAAGCATTCAGTTGTCGGAGCCGGGTTGGAGGAATGGAAGGACATACCTGAATTCTTTGAGAAGATTGTTCCACTCGTGTCTGACATTCAGATCATCCAAGGAAATCATGATGGGAACATAGAGCCGATGACGCCGAGTCAAGTGAAGATTCTCCCTCCAAGCGGGATCGCGTTGTGGGGAAGATACGGCCTCTTCCACGGACACGCTTGGCCTGCTCCTGAACTCCTTGGATGCGAGTTTCTGATTCAAGGCCACCTACATCCCGTCGTGGCTTTCACCGATGCTCTGGGTTACAGAATCACGAGGCCGGTCTGGGTGCGAGCACCGTGTAATGCAACAAAACTGGCGCGCGCGATTCTGAAGGAGTCGAAGCACCGGAAGACCAAGAACGTCGAGGATAGGGTTAGAGAACGTTACGGGGTTGAACTGAAGGTTGCTCGATGCGTTTTCGTTCCTACATTCAATGACTTCCTGGGCGGTCGACCAATCAACCTGAGACAACGTTCTGGATCAGGCTGGGCAAGAATCGACTCCTTCGGCCCCTTGCTGAGAGGAGGAATCGTGAACATGAATGACGCGGAAGTTCAACTCCTAGACGGGACGTACCTCGGAACCGTCAAGCAACTCCGAGCATTTGGTTAGCACTCATCTGGTTGGCGCGAGTAGGTGCGCTGGCGACAGTATATTCCAGCATGTTTATAGTAAATATCTAGTTGCTCAGAGTAAATGTAATAGTTGCGACGACTCCACGCAAGGTTGGAATATAGTGAGGATCTCGCAAGTGTGCTAGTTCCGGAGTAACCTCAGGAGCTCAAGAGTGTACAAGATTCTGGAGAAACAGGTGCTAAGCGAAGCGGTCAAGCTGATCGTGGTAGAAGCTCCTGTTGTAACTAGGAAAGCAGAAGCCGGCCAATTCGTTCTAGTACGAATTGACGAGCGTGGCGAACGCATTCCTCTAACCATAGCTGACTTCGACCGCAAGGCCGGTACGATCACACTCATCTTTCAGGAAGCCGGCAAGTCCACAACACAGATGGGAACCCTGAAGCCAGGAGACGAACTCATCACGGTCGCCGGACCTCTCGGTCACCCGACGGATATCAAAAAGTACGGAACCGTAATTTGCATAGGCGGGGGAATTGGCATCGCTCCAACCTATCCCATCGCACGCGCCCTCAAGCAAGCTGGCAACAAAGTCATTTCCATCATTGGCGCCCGCAACAAGTCTCTCCTTTTCTGGGAAGACCGAATGAGAGCTGTGTCGGATGAGCTGATCGTTTGCACGGATGATGGATCGTACGGACGCAAGGCACTGGTAACGGAGCCGCTCAAAGAACTTCTCGAGAAGCATGGCAAGGAGATTGCACGGATCTGGGCAATTGGACCGGCCATAATGATGAAATTCGTTTCGATAGCTGCCAAGCCCTACAATGTACCGACGATCGTCAGCCTCAACACGATCATGATCGATGGAACAGGCATGTGTGGCGGATGCCGCGTCGTACTGGAGGACGGCCCACAATTTGTCTGTGTGGATGGACCAGAGTTTGATGCCCACAAAGTCAACTGGGACATACTGCTTTCGCGTCTAGGATTCTACAACGAGCAGGAACGGGAGGCACTCGATCGCTGGAAACACCAATGCAAACTGGATAATGCAATGACGAGGGCAGAGGCTTAGTGCCGAAGAAGATCATCCCAAAGAAAACGTCGATGCCGGAACAGAACCCCGCCGAGCGCATCAAGAACTTCAACGAGGTTCCCTACGGCTACACCGCCGAACAGGCCATGGCTGAGGCGCAGCGGTGCCTAGAATGCGCCCGCATTGAATGCATGAGCGGCTGCCCTGTGAACGTACAGATACCACAATTCTTGAAACTGGTCGCCGCTGGAGATTTCCGAAGCGCTATCAATCTCGTCAAAGAAACAAACTCCCTTCCCGCAGTCACGGGCCGAGTATGCCCCCAGGAACACCAATGCGAGAAAATATGCACCATGGCGAAACGATTCGAACCGGTTGCCATCGGCCGACTGGAACGTTTCGCTGCTGACTGGGAGGCCGCACAGGGCGACCTGCTCACCCCTCAAATAGCACCACCAACCGGCAAGAAAGCAGCCGTCGTGGGCGCCGGTCCTGCCGGTCTCACAGTGGCGGCCGACCTAGTCAAAATGGGCCACCATGTAACGATCTTCGAGGCGCTACACGAGGCCGGCGGAGTGCTCGTGTATGGCATTCCGGAGTTTCGTCTACCCAAAGCAATCGTTCGGCGAGAAGTGGAGTATGTCTGCAGACTCGGGGCCAAACTCGTCAAGGATTTCGTTGTTGGCTACTCTGCAACAGTCGATGAGCTGCTAGAAGAGTACGATGCCATCTTTTTGGGATCCGGTGCCGGGCTACCGTGGTTCTTGAATATTCCGGGCGAAAACCTGAACGGCGTGTATTCCGCGAACGAGTATCTGACTCGCGCCAACCTCATGAAGGCATATCGTTTTCCGGAATATGATACGCCGATCGCACGTGGCCGCCATGTGATCACCATAGGAGGAGGAAATGTGGCGATGGATTCCTCACGCACCGCCCTCAGGCTTGGTGCTCAAGAATCTGTCCTTGTCTATCGTCGATCACGTGAAGAGATGCCGGCCCGCGGTGAAGAGATCCATCACGCTGAAGAGGAAGGAGTCCAATTCAGATTACTCGCAACACCGGTCGCCATCCACGGCGACGAGAAGGGCCGCGTAAAAGAACTAGAATGCATCCAGAATCAATTGGGAGAGCCTGACGCTTCCGGACGACGCCGTCCGGTTCCCATTGAAGGACACACCTTCCGAATTCCTGAAGATACTATAATCATCGCAAT